>NZ_WQQB01000023.1:0-23514 GCF_018785565.1 Blautia sp. MCC283
AAAGGCCCTCCTAATGATATTTATTGTATCATAGAAGAACCTTATAAACATTATTTTACAGAAAAAGTTTCATACTCTCGTATAAATTTTATCTATCAGTCAATGGCGTATGGTTGGCTAAAGGGGTGCCGCTTCAATATATGCAGGCGATATAACAACAAATATTTTTTGTAATTAAGGTAGTCTTTGTGCTACCTTTTTTTCTTTAGCTTTTTTGAAAAATACAGCGTAAGCACGTAATCATCCGTATATTGACATTATATAAAAGCCATCTGATAGATTTTTCTTGCCTGTTTGCCAGTTCTTATCTTATCAGATGGCTTGTATTATTTTTTAATTTAGTCCGGCAGTAAACCGGAAGATTTTCTGTAAGTGCCTCAAACAATGATGTAGGTATTATAGCGGGAGAACTGCTGTTTTGCACTACATCATGTTTTGAGTCACTTACTATTTGTTGCTATATTTTTACGGCTATTCACTTTTTTTATCTGGATTAACAATTTCCTTAAGCTGTTCTATCAAGCCATTTAATTCTTCATATTTTGAAGCATATTTATTTTCCAGATTTGCCAGGTTCATTATGAGTCTAAAAGGATCTACGTTAATAAAAGCATCTGGATTATTATTACGAAATGTTTTTTCGTTGATAAAGCGATACCAGTTTGCATCATCAGCATTGTCAATAAGTAAAATTCCATTTCTTGTTTTTGGTATAAGTTCTGCTATTACTTGTGGAGCAGTATTATTAAGGGGGTCTTTTTCTCCTATTGTATCTTTACATTCTAATCCAAGTTTGAAAGCACAAATATCTTTGCCGCGGGCACCTTCGTTTGTGTCTACCATTAAAGCTGATCCTCCAGTGTAGGATGACTGGTTAGATTTTGATACAATGTCAATGTTCCAATACATTGTTGAATAGCAGGCATCAGCTTCTTCTGTATGAAAGTTGATCTGAATACAATTAGAAGAATAGCGGATATCCTCATGTTCAGCTATATAAAAGTGTATAGATGCTGTGCTTTTATCAGCCTGATATCTTTTTACATTGTCTTTGAAATAAGTCTTTAGAGTTTTAATGTTATCGAATTTACCATTACCAAAAGGAGCTTCTACATCATCAAAGTTAGATATGCCACGCAGCATAGCTGCACTATATTTTCCATTTTTGTAAAAGAACCAAAAGTATGCCATATATGCTTTATAAGAAGAATTGCGAAGCATATAATATCCACGATATACTTTATTTGTAAACAGCTTGAGATTTGTAGCCTTAACTTTATCTTCTTTCTTTTTGAATTCGCTCTCAGGAAATTTTTCCTTAAATTCAGCAGTTTCTAATAATAAGTTTTCTGGTTCTATTTTCTTTTTGGATTTTCCGACATAATAATTTGAAAATGCAGAAGCGATCATACGAGCTGTATCATAAGAGATATAAGTTCCTCGTCTGGCATTATTCAATGTACTATGGGAAACATCTAAACCTGGAATAGTTTTGTTTTTTTCGTATGATTTCGCAGGAATGCGACCATTCGGAAATACACATTCGATAAGATATGCGAGATTAGAGCTGCAATTCTGGGTTTCTTTTTGTGATAAAGGTTCTGAATTCTTAGCCATTTCAATTCCTCCTTAAAATATTAAAACACGTTAATTAACAATGAATAACAATTATAAAAATGTAATTATTGATAAATTAACATCCTTGCGTATAGTAATATAAGTTAAAATGGAGTAAAAGTCAAGAGTAATATGTATATTTCTAGGAGGAATTGAGAATGGAGAATGTAAAATGGGCAACCGCATTTCAGAAAGTATTTCATAGAATTGAGCAGATCAATCATACGACTTATAATCATTCATCTTTCAGCAGGGAGATTATGGGCGGGGTAGTTAACCGCAACACAATTGGAAACTGGCTGAAAGGAAGCACCTTGCCAGGGCATAGGGAAGATGTCATTAAGCTTGGTATTACTGCAGGCTATAATGAAACGGAAATGAATGAGCTGCTTACAGCAGCGGATAAAAACATGCTTTACATTCGAGACTCTGACAAAGAAATTGTCTCTATATTTCGAGACGCTTTTTATATTTATCTTACCAAGCAAGATAACGCTTCCTGCCGGAAAGCACTTGCAGTTATTGAAATGCTGCGTGATGAGGTAAAGGAGGCTAAGAATTTAGGACTTCTATTCCCATCTGATTGCATCAATGAAGAATATGTTGTTCCTTTTTATGAAGATAAAGAAATGCTTATGCAGACATGTCGGGATTTTTACGAAAACATGTATGTACAGTTCCATGCTAAATATAATTTGACAAAAGGAGTATCAAAAATAGAAGAAGGAGGAAAACGAAAAGTGTCAGTTGAAGCACTGGCTGGAAAATGGAGAGAAGTTTTAAGTGTAATGTTATATACAGCTTTTCATGTACATAATGGAAAACATATTGAAAATATGCATATTCCTCAACGGCGTGAGATCATTACACTAGGTCTGATTCTTTCCTACAAGAAACAGGATATTGATGATGCACTGGAAGACATGCATTACCCCAGTTTGTCATCTACAGAAGATAAAGTGGAATCCATTATTATCTATGTATTGGAAGCGGACAGTGAGAGAAAGGTAAGTAAGGATGCAGTGACCTCAGCAAAAAATTCTTTGAGATTATATAGTAAAATGAAAAAAGAATTAGAAAAATTGGACGTGAATCCTAAGGAATACGAATGGTTGACCAATATGTATCCGGAAAAGTCACTTGTTGAATTTGTATTGCAGAATGATCCAAAACAACTTATGAAAGTCTGAGAGGTGAAAATGAAAAAGAACATTATTGTCATCAGCGGTCCGTCAGGAGTGGGAAAGAGCACTGTTATAAAGGAGCTTATGAAACGTTCTTTTGTGATAGAGCAGTCCATGTCAGATACTACCAGAAGTCCTCGTGGAAACGGGGATTTCTACAGATTTGTTAGCAGAAAACAATTTTTCGATAATCTGAAAAACGGTCTGTATGTCGAATACAACTGTTATAATGATAACTACTATGGCATTAACAGGGAGGTTTTAAGGTCCATTCTGCAGAAAGGACATATCGCTCTGATAGACTGCAATACGGCGGGGCTGCTACATCTGCTGGCGGATAAGGAATTTCAGAAACAGATTATTTCTTTTTATCTTACGGCTGAGCCGGAAGTGATTTATTCCAGACTGCAAAACCGAAACTCAGAAACACCAGAGTCTCTTTTGGCAAGGATGGAAGAAAGCGTTTCAGACCTGGCAGTCGCGGGAAAAGGAATTTATGACTTTTTATTTTTAAATGATGGAGGAGATACTGCTGAGAAAATTTTTCAGGTATGTTCCGGAAACCTGCATATTAAGTCTGATTTGAGTCCGCTGGAACTGTCTGACTTCAGCGTAAGACAAAAGGAATTCTGCAACAAACTAGAGAAAGAATGATATACGCCGAGGGGGAGTACGCAAAGTACTCCTTTTTTTGGTTCCCTTTTTCAGAAAGTACATATTATTGGTGACAATATTTTTATGATGAAGGGAGAATAAAATATGACAAGCAAAGAACTAACATTTATAAGGAAGGATCTTAATCCAATCATAAGTCACTGTCATGATGACTGGAATACATTACATACCCTGGTAATTATCAGAAATTATGATCCACAATTACTGGTTCATTGTATTAACACGGAAAAATACGTCAGACAGATACTGGAGCACCTCGGAAAAACGGATGAAGAACTCTGCATGGCAGCACTGCTGCATGATATAGGGAAGATCTATTTATCGAACAGCATACTTCATAAGCCTGGAAAGCTGGATTCAGTTGAAAGAACAACTGTAAATATGCACAGTTATTATGGGTATACATATTTGAAGAACAAAGGCTTTTCCAAACGTATCTGTGAATATGTGTTATATCATCATGGGAGAAAAAATGAGTGGAATGATCTGGTACCAGCACAGTCTGTAGAACTTGAATATAATACGGATATCCTCCGCGCGGCTGATATTTACGATGCTATGACATCTGACCGTCCGTATAGAAAGGCTGCCAGCCGGAATATTGCTTTTTCTGTGTTGGAAAAGGAACATATCAAAGAAAATATTATATCAAGTCTTACATATGAGACGGCGTAGGAGGAACGGTAGTCATGGTAACAGTATATGGAACATATGTGACCAATCTTTTTTTTAACCCTGAAAAGGGTCAGTCTACATTTCTGCTGAAACCGGCACCTGAATCCTGTAAGGAATACATATCTGAACATGGAAATATAAAAGTCGTTGGACGTTTCTGCCTGGAACAAAAAGGTATGCCGCTCGCGATAGAAGGCGACTGGCACATTTCTGAATATGGACCGGAACTTCACATCCGGAATATTACGGAAACATCTTGCACCAAACAGGAAACCATAGAATTTATTCAGGGACTGAATACTGTAATATCTCCCAGAGATATACGTCGTATTGCAAGTGTAGTCGAAAACGATATTTTTTCTGCTTCTGAAAGCCCATCTGTTGAGAATAAGATATGTGACAAAACAAAAGCAGATTTCATGTCTGTATCTGACGTATTCAAAAAAGTAAGGGCATTAAAAAGAGAACTGGATTTGTTTAAGTTCCTTGGGGAATACAATGGAACTTATGAACATTGCATGAAACTGATGAAACAATATCCAGCAGATGCCCTTGAAATGGTTTTGCGTAAGCCTTATGAGGTGGCCCAAAGCGTGAATATCCCTTTCAAAATTCTGGATAACATTGCCCTGGACCAGGGAATAGACATCTTGGCAGATGAAAGGATAGCTGCCATTCTTTACTGGTGTATGCAGAAAGAATCTGGCTCTGGGAACGCTTATATCACATTTGAACAGCTTTACAAGGCAGTTACAAAGCAGTTCAAAGATATTACAAAGGATGCAGTAGAAAAATCCTTAAAAACCCATCCATTAATTAAGACAGATCCTGAGTTTCCTGGAGCATATTATGATATGGAAATGCTGAAAGACGAGCAAAACGCGGCACACGATTTTGCAAGGCTTCTTTATACCAAAAAGGAACTGCCTTTTCATCCGGAGTTTATTGACCAGATTGAGAAAGACAGGGGATTTGCTTTTGGTAACCAGCAGAGACAGGCTTTCCAGCTTCTGCGTACAACGGGATTCAAACTTCTTACAGGAGATCCCGGTACCGGTAAAACAACAACTGTAAATGGGCTCCTGAAATATCTTGAAATGCTTTGGAATAAATTGTATGGGAAACTGCCGGTATTCGCACTTTGTGCGCCTGCCGGACGTGCTGCACAGCGCATGAAAGAGACAACAGCCAGAAATGCCCAGACGATTCATAAACTGATAGAATATCAGCCTTTTGACGGAAAAGAGTATTATAAGGATGCTTCTGATCCGATTAAAGCGGATGTTATTGTTGTGGATGAGGTTTCCATGCTTGGACTTTCCACTTTCAGTAAACTGATAGCTGCGATTGAAGACGGTGCCCTGGTTATGCTTGTAGGGGACACTAATCAGTTACAAAGCGTCGAGCCCGGAAATGTACTGCAGGATATTATTGATTCCGGATGTGTAGACCGCTGTCATCTGTCCGAAGTGTTTCGACAGGCTGAAGAATCCCTGATTAACCAGAACGCAAAAAAAATCATCAGGGGTGAGGAAAATCTTGCCGTTGGGAATGACTTCAAGATCACCAAATGTACCCCGGAAGAAACAAAAAATATTCTAATGAGCACAGTGCAGGAGATGATTACAGAGTGCGGAGACGCAAAAAAAGTACAGATACTTGCGCCTTTAAGAAAGGGATCCTGCGGAGTAAATGAAGGAAACGGCCTTCTTCAGAATATCTTTAATCCAGGAAAAGGCGGTCTCTGGTATGGCTATCGGAATTATAAACTGCATGACCGTGTTATGATGATGTCAAACAACTATGCGTTGCAGTATTATAACGGAGATGTCGGATATATTACCAAGATAACAAATTCTTTCATGGAAATTTCTGTAGGAGAAGAGATGATTTCACTTCCAAGGGAACAATATGGGGATATGGATCTTGCGTACAACTGTACAGTCCATAAATCACAAGGCTCCGAATATGATTACCTGGTGATTGTTTTACAGGAGGAGGCAGCAGGAATGCTGGACCAGAATCTCCTGTATACAGCAGTAACCAGAGGAAAAAAAGAAGTCCGGATCATTTACGAAAACAATACACTCCAGACAGCCATACGTACCGCCAGAAAAGGCGGTCGGAACAGCCATTTAATCGAACGTATCCATTCAGAGCTAAAGTCTTATTATCAGATTGCTTGTTAAAAGCCCTTCGGGGCTTTTTTTATTGGCGGTTAATTCAACTCACATATTATGGATGTAGAAAAAATTTGAGAAGACCGGAGTATATACATATCCGGCGAAAGGAGAAACTTTTATGAATATCGGAATTTTTACAGGAAGACTGACAGCTGATGCTACATTTAGAAATGGCACAGAACCATCAAAAAATAATGCGAGATTTACCGTTGCCGTTACAGATCCATGGAACAGTGAAAAGACAGATTTCTTTACAGTCAGCTGTTTTGGAAAAAAAGCAGATTATGTAGCGAACGGGTTACAAAAAGGTCGTTTTTTGAAGGGATGTGAGATAGAAATTTCCGGTCCGTTACATCTGGAAAAATACGTAACGCAGAACGGAGAAGAACGCTGTTATATTGGCGTAATTGCAGAAACCATTTACTGCAAAGCCCATAAAGACTACAAAGCAGCCCAAAACGCTGCATCTTCTGCAAACGGTATGGTGCAGGTTCCTAATAATGGGCAGGCTGGTTCCTATCACCAGAATGAAAGAGCCACTTCATCAAGACAGTATGGTGGACAGAATGTACAATCTGGAAAGGACAACCAAGAGAATCAGTATGGAGGAAATTCTGCTTATAGTAACCAAGGAAATACACCGTTGCAGCAGTTTAACCGTCCAAACTCCCAGCCTGGAAGCACAGGACCATATAATGGAAATCCGGGATATAGAAACCAGGATGGACGTCCACAGCAGTATAATGGACAGAATGAGCGCGGCTCCCAGTATGACAGAAGTTCTGGATATAATAATCAGGCTGGAAGTAGTCCGTCTGCTCAATATGATAGACGGAACACCCAGAATGATAATCAGTATCGTGAAAACCCTGGATTTGACCAACGGTCTGTACATCCTCAGTACGATCACGGGAATACCATGCAGACTTCTGATCCGCAATATAGCATTCCTGCGGGAAGTATGCCATATACAAATATTCCAGATACAATTCCTGCTCCGGAATATAAACAGGAACAGGAGGGTGGTTTCCGACCAGCAACCTATCATTATGAATAACCGGATTCTGAAGAAGGGCCTTTGGGGCTCTTTTTCTTTTTGCATTCGAATATTTTTTGATATCTTGTTTTAAAAATTACATATTAATGAAAGAACAGAAAGGAGATGAAACTTTGTTAAAAAAGAGGAATCTAATATTATCATGTTTCGGATTATCTCTGGCATCTATACTGACTGGATGTTCTTCCATCACACCACAGAAAAATGCTCCAACAGAGGCAGTAACCGAAGCGGTCCCAGTTGTCCTGCAGTCAGAATCCCAGCAGGAAACTTCAATACAGACTGAATCAGCAGCTAAAAAGGAAGAATCTTTAAAAGATATTCAGGTATCAATCGAAAAAAGTGACCGGGCAGGAACAGCCAGCCTGCAGATCGATGACCCGTCTGGGACAAAAGAAATAACCCAAACGTTTACGTCCTCAACAACTGCTTTTTTGTCACAGGATTCAGAAGGCAACGGGATTTATACAGATAATGATACAGTGATGTATGAACAGAAGGAAAACTGGAAAGAAAATGATGGAGCTTATCAGGATATTTTTAACCTTGTTTATTCAGAGGACTGTGAAAGAAAAGAAGATACTGTTATCAACGAGAATGCCTGCTATCATTTGTCCCTGGACAGCGATGATGACATTGGCGTTCTGCTCGGCTACTGCTATATGAACGGATACCAGGACATTGTATGTGGCAGCGCTCATTTTGATTACTACATCAATCTGGAGACAAAGAAGTTTGTAAGAGTTGATGTGTCCATGCCATTTATGGCAACTGCTGGAGATGGTACTGATGTAAAAGGTGAAATATCCGGAAGTATAGCTGTAACAGATACAAGCGAAGAAGCTGTAGTAAAACCGGAAATACAGACAGAAAAAACGGAAAGATCTTCGAAGCCATATAATCCCGGAGAACTTATTTCGGATAAAAATGCTTATCAGAACCAGAGGTTTGGGATACAGATTCTTGGCCAGAGCTTATTTAGTTTTGATGCTTCCAAAACGGATGAAATTAAAGAAAATTACGTGAGTACAGGCAGCAGGTATCAGGAAGAAGCTTACGCATCTGGTGATGGGGTGATCCTGAATATTTCTTCCGTCCCAAGTAATGGATCTTCGACTGAAGAAATCTTAAATCAGTATTTGACAGACAGTGCGGCAGAAGATGTTGTATCTGCGGACAATGTGGCACTTGCGGGAAATACCTATGCAACTGCAACCGCTTCTATTAACCAGACTCAGACAAAAACATATGGTACTGGAATAGATGGACAGGTTCTGCTCATTACTATTTACTATTCAGATAAGGGAACCGTTGATTCATTTGAAAAGAAAAATATTTTTTCAACTTCGGAGAATCCTTTCTGGGAAGCTGAAAGCTGGACACTGGAAGGAAAATATACTGTAACAACGCCAAACGGTTATTCTGTTGTAAAAAGCGAGAGCGGTGACCTGTATGTGGATATGGTGTCATCAGCGGATGAAATCAATGTATTTGCCATTGAAAACAGCAGCGTTGATCTGGAACAGGAAAAAGAAACTCAGATGGAAGGGAATACGACAAGGGTAGTGAAAAATGAAGAAGATATTACTCTTTCAGATGGGACGGTAATGAAATACCTTGCTGTATTTAATACAGAGCCAAACCTTACTTATTATACTTATGTAGGACTTGCCCAAAAAGATACAGCGGTTATTAAGTTTTATGCGGTAAGTACAGCAGAAAATGCTGACTTTAAAAATATATATACGGAAATTGCAAACAGCGTATCCGTAGCTACTCAGGAAACGGCTGCAGAAGAAGGAACTGATCCCGCCGCAGAAAATGTAACCGAAGCAGTAACTGAAGCAGCCCAATAAATTTTATATTTCAGGACAGGAGGATTAATCATGAAAAGAAAAGCAGTACAATTAATGATGGGGGTTGGAATGAGCCTTGCTGTAATGGGAACAACAATCCCTTGTTTTGCGGAAGACGCAGTACCAGTTGGAACAGAAGTAGAAATTCAGGCAGAAACCCAAACAGAAACAGTGACAGAAGGAAGCTCAGAAGCCGAAACAGAGGAAAAAAGTGATTTTGTAGAAGGTTCAGCAGTTCTTTCTGACTATGCCTACATCAAAGGCGAGCTTTCAGAAGACGGCTGGAGAAGTGATTACCTAAAAATGGAATATACCCCTGAAAAAAAGGTCAGCATGGGTATAGATGAGAACACAAAGCTGGACGAATATTATGGACGCAATGGAGAGGATAAAAAGGTGGCGAACAGTGAGATGGTCGCTCTTGATGAGGCAGGCGGTTATGTTCAGGTTACGGCAGAGGTAAACCCGAACCATGAAAGTGCAGAAGATATCCTTTCCAGATTTAAAGAAAATGAGAAGCTGGATCTGACAGGCAAAAATAAGGAAATGAAAATTGCCGGAAAGACATTTCTTACTGTGTCAGGGGTGGTTGACAAAGAGAGATACCTGCTTGGAGTTTCCAACGACCAGGAAAATATCGTTCTTGCCATTAAGGTAAAATATAAAGACACAAGTGCAAGAAAAAATCTTTTAAAAGGTTTTTCTTCCATCAAGGATGAGGAAACGGAGAATCTTACTGAAAGCAATGAAGAGACAGAGCTTCCTGACGAATTTGCCGAAGCAGAAGAGATTACCGAAGCAGCAGAAACAGAAAATGAAGAGTAACTTTTTGCAGGACTGCAGGAAAAACCTGTAGTCCTTTTTTCTTAGAAAGGATCGACGATGCGCAAAAATATCTATGGTATTTTACTTTTGGCGTGCAGCCTGTCCCTGCTGACTGGATGCGTTGAAGGCGGTATGCCAGCTGATACATGGATTATCGAACAGTATTCCTCTATTTCTGATATAAAATCGTATTGTGCCAAATTAGATGATGTGGTGACCCTTTATCTTTCAGACGGAATAACTCAGGAAGTTTATTTAACAGGCATAAAACAACTGGGTTCCGAGCTGGCTGATATGGAAAGAGTGAAAGAAGAAGTATCTATCAAACCTGGAACTTTTACAGAAACTACGATGGCTGCAAAAGAAGGATACGATGATATCTGGAGCAGCTTACGGACACTGATCAATGCAATGGAATCGGATGTTACAGTACTGGAAGATAAAGATGCCTTATCTTATTTATATCTCGCATATCAGGAACAATTAGAGATTGATTTAGAGAAATACATAAACGGGTATGATGAGGCGGCCGAGGCAGGAGGAACGTGATGGCGTTTGAATATGTATCGTATAGTGGAAAATCAAATGTTGGTTTTAATATGAAGGTAAATGAGGATTATATTCTCTTTAACAAGGATGATTTCGGAGACAATTTGTTTGTGTGTATTGCAGACGGCTCTGGTTCAAAGGAGGAAGTGTTCCGTCCTGGGACAATAGCAGTACATCAGGTAGATAAGGTATTATCCAGAATATATAAGAAAGACGAAAAACTATTCTTAAATAATATACGTCTGTTCATGGAAGAGGCTTTTTTATCTGCCAATGATGTTTTAATCGGCTTTAAGCTGGGTGACGAGGCAGACCGGCTGAACTATGCGTCTTCCATGACCTGTGCATTTCTCCAAAAAAACGGGAAGCTCACCTTTGCACATGCAGGTAATACCAGGCTTTATATTATCCGGAATGAAAAAGTCATCCAACTGACAAAAGACCATACGGAGGGACAAAAGCTGGTTGATGCAGGAAAAATATCAGAAGAAGGGTACTATACGGCAATTGAGAGACTGAGTTTATATAATGGGATTGGTGTTAGACCCGTGCCTATAGTTCAGACAGCTGAATTACAACTGGTAAAAAATGATGTCATAATTATGACTACAGATGGAATCCATTATGCTTACCGTAAGGATGCATTTTTTGATATCTTGATGAATACAGAAACCATGGATGAGGCTGCTGAGCAGATGGTTGAAACAGCATTAAAGCTCAGGGTCTATCCGGATAATATCAGTGTAAATGTAATATGGTATCACGGGGATGAGTAGTTTTTAACAGATCTGGCGTGGATTGTTTCCCCTGCTTTTTTGCTATCTGAAAAAATTTTGCACATATTAAAAATGAAGAAAACAAAGGAGGATTATTATTTTGCTTAAACGACTACAGAATCTAATCGTGCTAGGGGTGCTGTCCTCGGCAATGATAACATCAAACACACTGGTATTTGCAGAGGATGAACTGCAGACGGATATGAAAGTTCAGATATCGGAGACACAGGCTCCAGAAACGCAGGTCCCAGAGACACAGCCACCAGAAACGCAGCCACCGGAGACACAAACTCCGGAAACGCAGGCTCCAGAAACACAGGTCCCAGAAACACAGGCACCAGAGACACAGGCACCAGAGACACAGGCACCAGAAACACAGGCACCAGAGACACAGGTACCAGAGACACAGGCACCAGAGACGCAGGCACCAGAGACGCAGGCACCGGAAACACAGACACCGGGGTCAGAGACCCATGAAACAGATACTGAGAAGAGGGATCAGAATACTCAGGATGATAAGGAAAGAGCCGCAGAATCGGAGGAAACAAAAAATTCACCATATTCATCAAATGAAGAGCTGATTTCACATCAAAATATTATTTCCATAAAACCAGTCACGAGAGATTTCCGTTTTCAACAGATAGAAGCGCAGCAGATTGTCATAAAGTCAGGATGCTCTGTTTATGAAGAAAAGTCAGAACAGTCAAGGGCTGTTGGTAAGACGACAGGGAAAACACTGGCTTACATACTTGCGGATGCTGAATCAGAATGGGTTTACATAGAATCCGGAGAGTGCCGGGGCTTCATAGAAAAGGAAAATATTATAGCCGGAAACCTGGCTGATTTTGTATTAACCAGAGATAGGATTACACAGACAGTAAAGGTTTTGATCCCTTTGAATGAAAATAAAGCGGTTACCTATACAAAAACATCGGTTTATCCAGTTATTACAGATAAAGTTTATGGTATTGCAAAAAGTTCAGTTTCCATTTATGCTGACAGGAATACTTTCAATACAAACAGCATTGTGGGGATGCTCCCTGAAGAGGGACTGGCATATATATTGAAAGATTGTGGAACAGCTTATTTTATTGAATCCGGAAATGTAAGGGGATTTGTTTCTAAAGAATCATTTGTGGCTGGCGACTATGCAAATGCGAAAGTATCGCAAAAATCAGAAAATAGTTTTCAGTTAGCTTCAGAGAAAGTTTCTCCTGAAGAAAATCCTGCGTGCTATTATACGCTTCTGTCTGTCAAAGAGGCAGATGATAATTCTGTTATAAGAACATCCATTGTAAATTTTGCATTGCAATTTGTCGGAAATCCATATGTATGGGGTGGAACCAGTCTTACCAATGGTGCAGATTGCTCAGGATTTGTACAAAGCATTTATGCCAATTATGGATATTCTATTCCGAGGGTAGCATGCGATCAGGCGGTATACGGTACACAAATTCCGGTAAGTGATGCAGAACCAGGAGACCTGATCTTTTATGCAGAACAGGGGTATGTATATCACGTGTCCATGTATATAGGAAACGGACAGGTTGTGCAGGCTTATAGCAGTAGTGCGGGAATTATCACCAGTGATATTGGTGGAAATGCAGTCTGGGCAACAAGAATAATTTAACCCAAATACCGGGAACCTTGTAACCAGCAGGTTATATGTTCCCGGATACATAGAAAGGAGCTTGCGTTTTGTCAATTACCTATGACTGAAGTCACGAGTCTCCGAACGCTTTTAGAAGGAGAATCTATATGAACAAAATAAGAAAAGATGTTTTAGATCCATCTGTTCTATTGGGAGAATCCGAGCATAATTTTGCGCAAATACCAGTTGAAACATTTATTGCTTCAAAACAGGCATTTCGGATATGGGATATGTGGTCTGATCCGGAATGCTATACAGAAAACGGGATAGAATGGATGAATAAATATTTTTACAGTCTTCGTAATGCAGAAATTTATAATGCTTACGCAGAATTTCTTGGAAGGCAAATAGATGCGTTGAAACAAATAAAAAGATTTCAGGTCAATTTTGAAAAAGAACTCCGTGGTGACCCTAAGCAGATTGTTCCATGTATGATATCATACAGTCTGCTTAAAAATCAAAAGCTAGTGCGGAAATTGAAGATGATTGGTACAAAACATCCAGAAAATCTAACTTCCTATTTGTCTGACAGCGTGTGCAAACGTTCCGAATGTAAATTATACCTTAGTTCGGAACAGTTCCATGATTACTGTCTAATATATAGCATAGTAAAAAATGTTATTGCGGAAAATGATTTGCGGAAAGAATTTTTCGCCCTATTGGAGCAAGAATACCCACAGATATGTTCCTATGTAGAAGATTATAAAAACAGTAGTTCCCAAAGCTCTATGGCGGATGCTTTATTTACCCCTTTCTTATATGGATGGATTCGAGCATATTATATGGGAATTGAGAATGGACAGATCAATGAAGTATTTGCCATTCTTTATTTGATGGTTCTTTATAATGGATGTTCTTTTTATGGAAAAGAAATCCATTTGATATTTTATCTGTTATACCGGATATACTGCAATCCGGCACTGTCACACCATCAAAAGAATGCCGTTTTTTTTAAGAAACGAATAGAAAATACTATCCATGACAATATGGAAACATCAGTTTACCAGAACATGACCTTTCTGAATTTTTTAAATGAACTTCTTATTTCCGATTTTTATATAAAGATACGTGCAGAATGCCTGAATATTGTCCAGGAACTTGGAAAATGCAAACAGACAGAATTAAACGGGCTTCTCAAGGATTACTATGGATACCTTTTTTATAAATCCAAGCTGACGAGAGATACTGTTAAAAGCATTGATGAATTTGACCAGGAGCTGCTTTGTGGCATTCATGATTTTTGCATATACGGGGAAAAACTATTAAAAGAGGAAACACCTGTTACGGTACAGGAAAGAAGAAAGGCGGAAGCATGTGCGGAAAAATGGAAAAGTTTTTTTCTTTATGCCTCGGAATGGCTGAGCAGGCGAACCTGGAAATTGGAAGAAGATAACAGCAGTATAAAGAAAAATGCAGCTCCAATACCTGTCCAGGACGATCTGAAAGATAAAACAATTTTTGCCCTTCGGCAGGAAAACAATGAATTAAAGAAAAATATACATGATATAAAAACTTTATTATCGTCCATTTCGAAATTGGAGAAAGAAAAAAAACTTCTGATGAAAAAACTGGAAGAAGCAGACAGGGATAAAAAAGAACTGATTGGACTTAGAAATTATATTTATGAAGAGGATACGCTAGAGGAAAAAGGCGGTTCAGAAAATGTGATTTCGGATATGGCAGACTTTCTCAATCAAAAAGTAAAGGGAATTATAGTGGGAGGACATCAGAATTTCCATAATAAAATTTCAAGGTATCTGCCAGAATGGAAAAAATATCCTCCACGCATGAAAATTCCAACGGAATGTATAACAGGGGCTGACATAATTGTATTTTATACAGACCACATTGACCATTCCACTTACCTGAGTGTTATCTCCGAGGCAAGGAAAGGCCCAGGCAAACTTCTGTATATTCATAATGTAAACGTAGATACCGTAATAAGAAAAATTTTTGAGGGGTTTGGGGGTGAACCAGGATGAGAAAGATAGCGGGAGTTATATGTATTATGATGGCGGTTATTATTGGGGTAATAGGGGGATTTCATTATGGCCCAATATTTATGGATTATAAAAAAAGTGCCGACTTATATAAGGAATTAAAAAAAGACTGTATTCAGAAAGAGGAAGAAGTTCCGGATCCTGATATCAAAGCACTGCTTCCTGTAGCAGAGCATCTGAAAGATGAATTTGCACCGATAGATGTGGACAGTGAAACTTTGCAGGATCAAAATGCAGATTACATAGGATGGATTTATATACCTGACACAGATATTTCTTATCCGGTTGTAAAAAGTTCGGATAATGCAGATTACCTGCATACAGACTTTAATAAAAACTACAGTTTTCCGGGAACAGTTTTTATGGACTGCAGATGCCAGTCAGGTGTATTGAACCATCACAGTATCTTGTACGGACATAACATGAATAACGGAACAATGTTTGCAGGACTGAAATACTTCAGTGACCAGGAATATATGAACGATCATCCGGTATTCTGGTTTATTACACCAAAATATAAACTGCTTTACAGGATTTTCTCGGTTTGTGATGTCAGCCCGTATAACAAAATTCAATATGGCGTAGATGGTACAGAGTATAAGAACAATGAAGAATTTGGAGATGCAATGAAGGTGATTCAAGATCATTCAGTGGTAAAAATTGACACAGACCCTGTTGAGGATACTGGTTTTGTAATGTCTTTATCTACATGTACAGGAAATGATTCTGTCAGACGTGTGGTTCACGGAGTGCTGCTTAAAGTAATGTTTAATTAATCGGAGAGGGGAGAGGGTCCCCTCTCTTTTCCTTAGAGATTAATATCTTCCAGATCTTCTTCATAAACGGGCAATGAAACTTTAGGAACTACTTCAAAATCATTCATGACCAAGGCATGTTTTACAAGACGGTCATTTGTGAGAAGGGCATCACAGGCAGCTGCGCTCCGCATTTCGTTTACATATACCGTTTCATTTGGCGTATTTTCAACTGCGAAAGTCATGAACATAGGGATTTCATATTCATCACACATCAGCATGATTTTTTTTACATAATCTTTGATTTTGCTTTCGTAAATATCTTTTTTATAAAAAGTACGATTAACCATAAATCCATTCTCCTTTTTAATATCCTAATAGATTTGAAAACATTTCATATGCAGCATTATCATCTTCATCAACAGAATCCGTCGGTTTACTGGAGACAGAATTTCCTTCCTTAGCTGGTGCTGCCTGATGTCTGCCAGAAGGAGCTTCTTTAATAATTTGTTCATTATCCGTCGAGTTTTCCGGTATTATAGAAATTTTTTCTGGATTCTGGATGGAAAGTGGGGTGGGGGTTTCTTCCATATGATTATCATTTTTTTCTGGACGGCTTTTGTTATGCTGCTTTTTTTTATCTGATTTTATGCCAGTTTGGGTTTTTCTTTTATCCTTTGTTTTATACTCTTCCTGATCGGCGCCAGAAATAATAGGAGCCTCTGCCTGGGAAATCATGCTTTTTTTGAAATTCAAAAATAAATCCCTGGGAAATATGTCTTCTGGATAAGATTCTAAACACATCCTGAATAAAAATTTTACAGTATCACAGCGCATGGATGGCTGTACCTGCTTCAGATAATGAATAATAATATCATCCCGCCCATCTTTTAAATTCAGGTTTACTTTCATGGGTTCTTTGATGGCACGCACGTATTTTTTTATATTTTTCGGGATCTGGTAAATATCCTGTTCTGCCATTGTGGTTTGCGAGGAATCAAGGAGCCTGGCCAGTTTATCCCTGACCAGGTAAGTAAATTTCCTGCGTTCCCGAAGACGGATTGCAATAAGATCAGCATCAATGGGATAATACAGCCGTAATGCTAACTGCATAGCGTCACCTCCCTAGTTATTTCTTAAAACGGTGGCAGAGCATGCTCACAAGTGAGAAATAATAGCCTCTTACATTGGAATAGGTGTTAGATAAAATTTTATCATTCCTGTTTGCGCTCAGAATTGTAAGGTTCTCCATGTTGCGGAAGAAATCCTTTATTATAGGATACCACGCATTGCCCGTTCCGCCGGTCACAATAAGGAAATCATGGTCCTGCATATAATTATAAAGTGATACCAGTTTCTGGATTGCCTCATTGCAGACATCACGAGTGTTCTTTTCCAGCAGATCTTCGAACCGTTCTTTTTTGTTGGTCATATTCCTTTTGTCAAGAACGGTTACATATCCTTTTTTTAATGCTCCCTGCATACCGAGAACCGTAATATTTGCCCCTTTCAGTCCGTCCACAGTTCTCTGGAAGATCTCATGCATTCCAAGGTTGTCAAAAGTTGCTGGTTTGTTTGATACGCGTCCTGCTGAAATATTGTATATATCAAGTGTTTTAAAACCGGGATCCAGCACAAGTGTTTTTGATTTTAACACCTGCAGGCCATACTGTCCCTGTGTTCCATTATTGTCCGTGATAGCAGAATAGAGAGAACCCATAGGCTGGTCCATGATAAACACATAATTGTCGCTGATGGAAAATTTGTAATGGCGGAATGGATTTTTCCCGATCTTAATGTCAAACTCAAAATCACCTGCAAGAACGCTCTTTAAATCCGGGGAATCCATTTCTTTGTATTCTGGTGGAAGCCCTGTTTGAACGAAAATTGGTTCTCCATTATAAGCCTGACAGTTATTGGACATAATGGCAATGCCAAGTCCGGCTTTCATCAAAGCCCGGAATGCCGGAAGATAGTACCTGTTCCTTTCATACATTTCAGCTTCATAGTTCATTGCATTTGCGGGCGTAATCATTTCAAGGGCTTTTTCCCCGATAATCCAGCATCCTTCCTCATCTTTTAAGAGAATGTCTGTATAAGATGATTCCAGCAGGGAAGAAAAATCTTCCACTTTTATTGCACAGTTGGGATAACAGAATATTTTGTTAGGCCCAAATCCTTTTACGCCTGAAAAGCCGTAATCAATACCAATCGGCCAGAATCCTGATACTGTTTTATTGCTGCGTTCTACAATTTCTGTTTTGGTTGCATAATCTTTCAGAATAATCATAGTACCCTCCTTTAAAATGTCGTATGTGGCATTTTGCAAAAACGTAAATGCCTTTTCATTTATTTTCCTACTTAATATGTAAGATTAAAATCGGGCTGGCTGATTTTTATAAGAAAACTTCCGGATGTAAAAAATGCTGTTTTCAAGAAAAAATGACATATTATTTTTAGCAAACGGAAAGGAGGATCTTGTGTGAAGGGTATCCATAAGATAGGAATTTTTGCAGGGGTAGTGATGATTGCATGTTCATGTACAGGATGCGTAAAAATAGAATCTTCCTCTCCGGAAGATGGGTATAACACGGATGTCGCAATGTCTGCAGTTGAATACAGTATTTTTCTTTCCAAACAGATTTCTGTTCTGGAAAATGTGCTGATGACACGGATGTCAATGGCTGAAATGGTGGTCGGAAGCACGTATGATAATTCAGTAGAAATAAAAAATACAGAAGAAGCCATTTCGAAAGTCACCGCAATAAACAATGAACTGTTTGTAACACTGCCAGCAGAAGGACTTGATACAGACCGTCAAAACATATTGAACCTATCAGAACAGGCTCTTGATATATTAATTGATTATCGAGATAACCTGAAAAATAATGATTCGGAAGCATTAAAAATTTCTGCTACAGAAATGAAAAACTGTATGCTGGCTCTCAGTGGAGAAGCGAACGTGTATTACCAATAAACAGGAAGGAACTTTTTAACATGGCTATACAAAATCAAATTATTTTAAACGGACAAATAAAAAAAATACGTATAATCATGAATGAAGAAAAAGATGTCATTCAGATTAATATTTCTCTGCTTGTTATCCGCCGCCCGCAAGTGGCAGTCGGAAATAAAAAAGGAGAAACGAAAACAGATGTGGTACAGGTTTGGGCAAGGGATAAAAGAATTATTGATTACCTTATCAGCCATCACGCAACGGAAGGGGATATGCTGGAAGTATCCGGAGTATTCTGTACCCTTCGGTCCAATAAGCATTTCATATGTCCAAGCTGCGGACGAAAAAATACATACCAGGGAACGTCGTCATTTGTCCATCCTATGTGCGTCAGACTGGACGAACTGAAGCCAAAGAATGTGGAAATAGTAAATCTATCTGAGACAGAAAGATGTTATCTTTCAAGGGATGAGATATGGGAGATTCTGCGTGAAAGAAAAACATTTGCAGGCAGTATTATACAAAGCCAGGATCTTGGTGAAAAAAATGGTGTTTTTCGCGTCCAGATTACCGTCAGGGAAAATCCGACAGATGAGTCTGTAAAAAAATGGCTGCTTTGGATGGCTGAGATCAGCAACCGTATCTATCTTATAGGAAATCTGTGTAATGATCCAATATATAATCCGGTTGATAATGGTGGAAGGGTATGTACTTACCAACTTGGAATTAACCGGAAAGTATTTATAAAAGATGATGATCCTAATGTCAGAGCGGATTACCCATGGATCAAATCCCTCGGAGAACAGGCTGATAAAGATAAGGAAGCATTAAGAAAAGGATCACTTGTTTTTATTGAAGGAGCTGTACAGTCCAAGCAGGGATTTACCGTAAAACGGAAATGTGAATTTTGTGGTGAACTTTGCAGAAAACTGGATTCCGCGATGGAAATAGTTCCTTATTCTGTAGAATACCTGAAAAACTGCCTTACGATTGAAGAAGAAAATGCTCTTCTTGACGAATTCCCTATGTTTCCTGAGATGGATGAAGTCGAAGAGGAGACAGAAGAGGATGAACAGGAACACATCCAAGAACCAGAAAAACCGGGAAATACAGCAGAACAGGAATGGTCCTGCCCAGACGAAGAATATATCCCTGATAACAGAGATCAGGAATGGGATGAGAATGAGGAAGATTATGGGTTCCATTCAGAAGATTACGATGATGATGGTGAGTTCGGCGGATTTGAAAGCATGTATTCGGATGAATACGGAGGGGATGGTGACATGTAATGTCTGGCATTTTACAGGACAGAATTTCCCAGAAGAAAGCCGAAGAACAGTATCTGGAAGAGAAAAAGCCAGAACGAAACCTTAAGGTGGAAACAAACCGTCATTTTAATTACCAGGAACCAGAGGAAGAGGATGTAGAAAAAGAAAACTATCTGACAGAAGAAGACATATCCCAGTTAAATGACCTTGATGCTATGATGTCAGAAGAAAATTTTGTGCAGGAAAAGAAAAAGAGAAAAATCCTGCATCGGATATCCTTGGTATTCCTGACAAGTGCCTGCACTTATTTAGTAGTGCTTATTTACGGTTCTTTCATAACAGAATTCAGTTATGATGATAAAGGTGCAATCGCTCCTGTCATTATGTCCGTAAATGATATATCTAATAAAAATGAATACAATTCCCTTGTTGGTATGTATCTTCAGACGCGCAGCCTGTATGAAAAAATACTGACATTAGATTACCGTATGGCAGCAGGAACAGAGGATTCCATGTCCATCGCACCGGAATATGAGTCTACGCTTGATACGGTATCTTCCCTTACCACACAGATTGACGCGGCGGTCATCAATTCAAAGTACACCCAGGTAAAAAATATGCTTCTCACCTGGGTGAAAACCCATGCAGCCGCATACTGCCAGTATATGAGTACAGCCATTACCCAGAACGACAGTAATGCAGCATCCGAAGCAATTGCCGCAAGACAGGTGTTAAATGATAATTTTCAGCTGATTACCCAGAATATTATTACGCTTGGGGGAGAAATCAAAGGCTATGATTTAACAGATATTTCTTCCTGGTCACCTGACGGATATATAATGGAGACAATAGAAGGGGTTTCTACAAAGAATTCAACAGTTAAAGAACCGTCCATACTGGAAACACAAAATACCGTGGAGACAGAGCGGGACATATCTAATGAGACGCAGGAACCATCTCAAGATATTGGAACCAATATGCAGTCGGATTTTTCATTATCTCAGGAAGAAACAGGAGGTGGACAAAATGACTGATTCTTATCAGGTACTTAAAGGAAAGTACGCAATGGCACTGTCTTCTATAAGGGAACTGGAGCAGGAACGTGACAATGTAATACAGCAGATTAAAAAGATGCAGGATGAGCGTGCCCAGCTAGACAAAAGCACAAAATATTTATGCGAAACTATTTTGAAAAAAGAGCGGGAAAAAAATGGAGAAACTCCATGGTTTAAACTTCCTCTTCCAGAAATGATAGCAGAAGCCCAGACCAGTCTGGAAAATTATTTTCCTTCCATGGAAAAACTGTATAAAAGACTGCTGGCCTTTAACGGTGAAAGAACAGAAACTATAGCCAGGCTTAACCAGGACATAGATAAAATGAAAGAAACTCATAAGAAAGAACTTGAAGAACAGGCGGCATACAAAGATAAAATCATCGAAAACTTGAAGGAAAAACTGAAAACCGGACGTCTTGATGATGAGGGAATTTCCAAAGTTATTTCTTCTGTAAAGGTGCCTAAGATTGAAAATATTGACATGAATCCTGCCAGCGTTTCATTTTCAGAGGAGGAAACAGATGGGTTAGATGAGGTGATCAGAGAATCCGCATCTGTTTTTCATGATAATAAAGAATACAGCGGACCTATAAAGAAAGCGCCTCCCGTTAAAAATACAAAGAAAACCAAGGATGCAACCCGGGAGGCAATTGAAAAAGCATCCCAGAAACAGACGAGTGAAGCGGAGAAATCGGCTAAAAAACTCAAAGACGCCCAGAAACTGACCATACGCCTTATGGGAGAAACCGGTTTTTCAGCAGTTCCGGATCTTATAAAGGTATGTGCGAAAAGCTTTCCTGACATCCCTGCAAAAAGCAGGATTACGGCTGCAATGCAGACACTTACCAAGGAAGACAAATGGAGTGCAGGAGAGTGGCCTGGAAAATTAGTTGAACCCATTAAGTGCCCGGTCCCGGGAAGCACAAACTTTTATGTTTACCGTTTATCAGCAGAGGGACAGGATGTATACCGGTATTTATTTGGAAAAGAGCCAGTGGAACCAGAAATGAATCTGATTCTGAAAAACCACAGTTCCCTGGAACATGGCTATGGAATCAAAAAAGCTGCGGAATTGTTAATGGATGCAAAATATGTGAAAAAACTGCAGGCTGATGTGGTATATATGACCCGGGCAAAAGAATATACAGTGAAAACGGGAGAGAAGTCATCATATATTCCAGATATTGTAATGGTTTATACCGGAAAAAACGGTTCCCAGTACAGGGTATATTATGAATACGAAACTGCCAAGTGCCAGGGAACAGATTTTTATGCCAAATGTAATAAAATAGCCTCTTTTTCCAGGTTTGTAAACATCCTTGTTCCTGGAAAGGATGAAAAGGAAATCATACTAAAAGAACTGGAACAATGGAAATCCATGTGCCTGGAAGGGGAATACCCGTTTAAATGGGACCGTCCAGTGGAAGGCAGGGTATTGACTTATGCGGAGCTTAAAAGTCAGAGTGACAAGGAAGACCTTCAACAAGTTGAATGGACAAGGGTGATCATTTCTCGCCCGCGTCCAAGAAGGGAGAGAAAATCATGACGTATCAGCAGATATTACAATCTTTTTTAGCTTTCAATATAAATGCTTTTAACAACTTGGTTTACATAATGGAGACAAATCTCTGGATTATTTTAACTATGATTGGTACGATTGCCATTATCATAATGAATGTCAAGGAAGAAATCGAAGATTATGTAACAGAAGAACAGAATATCATTTAAGGGGGGATGGTTTATGCAGGATCGCAAAAATTTTACTTATGTAAAGAAAGCTAGTGGAAAAGAGAAAAATAAGCTTGTCTGGGCGGTTGTATTCCCGGTTGCGGTATTCTTCCTTTCCATTATTGGAATCAGCATATTTAAAAATTTTGGTCGCATATTGATGGCTCCTCTTATCGGGGCAATGTGGATTGTAGGTGCAGCCTGTGCGATTTATATGCCTTCCCATCGAAAAGATATCATAAAAGAAACCCTGACATTTATAGCGACTTATAACGCAACACTCTTGGGATTAAGAGAGCTGATCGGTATTACTTCCGGAGTCTCTTCCCAGATGTTGATGGCCACATTTGGACAGCCTTTGGCAACCGCTTCGGCCAATACCATTCCTGGTTATCTGCAGTCTATGCTTTATATATCAGCGGCAATGATTCCATTCGGATTTCTAGGAATGGAATTAAAGAGGATTATTACGTTTAGACGAAGTGCAAACAAAAAACGTACCATGGAGCAGCTGCGGTCAATAAGAAATGCTAAGTAGTGCATCGAGGCATCCGGAACAGAAAATTTTTTATATCTGGAAATAAAAAAATGGCAGTTCTCTTATAATGTCTGAAATTTCATATGCGAGAGTATGAAACTTTTTCTGTAAAATAATGTTTATAAGGTTCTTCTATGATACAATAAATATCATTAGGAGGGCCTTT
>NZ_WQQB01000024.1:0-14212 GCF_018785565.1 Blautia sp. MCC283
AAAAGGCCCTCCTAATGATATTTATTGTATCATAGAAGAACCTTATAAACATTATTTTACAGAAAAAGTTTCATACTCTCTGATCGAATCTTCCAATGGTGCAAAGGCAAGTGCCATCCTGTACAGTCTGGTTGAAACAGCAAAGGCAAACCTGATAAATACTTTTGAATATTTCAACCTGCTGCTTACTGAGATTCCTCAGCACATGGATGACAAAGATCTCAGATTTATCGATGATCTTCTGCCATGGTCACCCAGAGTCCAGAAAGAATGCCCAAGCCGATACAAAAAATCTTGATTTTTCAATGTGCATACCTATTCTATAAAGTCTGTTCAATCCCCGCATTTTAGCGGGGATTTTTGATACCCGGTACTCATGTTTGAGGATTTACGAAGCATTCTCCTGAGGAGTGCATCCTTTAATTCTGGACTATAGTTCATAGTGAAAGCTCCCTTCCTGTGATAGCTATATACTACCACAAAAGTAATTGCCTTTCACTGACAACTATCCTAACACACAGGGAGTCTTCCCCTAGGACCTCACAGAAATATTCAATCAGTGGTTATGTTTTTGTTTTAATTTATTCAAAAAAGTTGTAATTATCGGATAAAATGTAGAATCTTTCTTAATTTCCCAATAAATTATAGATACCCCTAAAAAGAAAGCTCCTCCAAACAATATTTCAAGTATATTTCTTTGAAGCAATGAAGTATCTTTAATAAGAATTGCTACTTTCCGAACTAAACTATACATTACTATACCAAAAATAATATATTGAAAATTTTTTCCTATCATTTTTAACGTATTCAAATACTTAAAACATACAAAAATCTGAATAAAACATACGATTAATTCTGAAATAAGAGTTGCATACACAGCTCCTATTGCATCGAATTTTCTTATCAATGAATAGTTCAAAATCAGATTAATAAACGCTCCAGCAAATACTGATATAATATAATATTTTTCATTATCGTTTGGAATTAAAATCTGATTTACCAAAACCGTTGAAATAGCTTTAAAAAAAATCACAAATGCTAAAAAAGAAATAAGTGAAACGCATGGTTGAAACTCTCTACCAAAGAAAAGTGGAACAAACTCCTGCGATACTGCCAGAATTCCAAAAGCAATCGCTGAACACATAAACAGCACTAAAGAAATAGATTTTTCTACTACTTTTTTATATTCTATTATTTTGTTTTCAGAAATCAATGATACTATGCGTGGTAATGATACTGTCCCCAATCCAGTAATTATTCCTAATGGTATATTAACTATTTTATCTGCACTGGAATAATATCCTACCTGTTCATATGTGCTCAATAAACCTAGCATTGTTTTATCCATTTGCTGGTAAATGCTCATAGCAACAACCGGAATAAAAAGTGCAATACATGGTTTTATATGAGTAATCATTTCATAAAAAGTAGTTTTTATTCCTTTAACATATTTTTTTACCTGTGAAATAAGATATATATCACTTAAAATTGTTCCTATTACTAAAATAAATGCATATATTAATATATCCTTCCGAGTTCTCACAAATATAAATATGCCTAGCAATGTAATTAACTTTATAATCAAATTTCTGGTAACAGTCAACTTGACTTTTTCTATTCCCCAGAAGAACCAATTTATATCTATGAAACAATTTATAATCCATAATGATTCTATAAAATATAATGATTTATTTTCAGGAATACACAAGCTTACGAATAATAAATAGATGGCAACCACTACCGTTGCCATCAAACACTGTAATTTTCTTATACTTGAGAACGTATGAGCTAACTTATTTTCATTATGTTTTGTGGCTGCAATCATTTTACTGCCATAATTATTGAAACCAAGCATTGCAAAAATCGTAAAATAATTTGCAATATTAGCAGCATATGTATATGTTCCCAATTGCTCTGCTCCCAGAACACGATTAATGTATGGTGTCGTAATTAAAGGTAACGCTGTTGCCAACACCTGATATCCCGTCTGGTAGATAAAATTTTTCTTCAGACTAGCCACAATCTGTCCCTCACTTTATGTTTATTTTCCTATTATCTGAATTCTTTTTTTCTTATTTTTGTATCGTTTTACGATGTCTAAAAAATATTTTGCATTAGAATATTTATATACTTTATTTACGCCTGTTTTCTTTTTTAATTCTACTGCCTTCTCTATCCAGAATTTAGGGTAATCAATTACAAACTGCTGAACCAAAGTTCTTTCTATCTCCAATAACTTCTTATATTCTTCTGGATTACTATTCAAATAATTAATTTTTTCTATTGCATCTTCAGCAGTAAAAACCCAAGCTTCTTTTGGAAGTACCTGTCCACAAATAATATCACTTGGTGAAAGCAACACAACTGTTCCTAAAGATATTGCTTCAATCGCTCCATTTCCTCTTGTCTGTCTTCCTCCAACTTTTAGATAATATTTTGCTTTATACATTTCAACAAGATTATTTTTTATATTCTGTTGATGAACTAAAATAGGTTCTCCTGTAGCCTTACTTATTGGTTCAAATTGTGGAATGTTTCTTACTGGTCTTTCAGTAGTCGTGTTAATCTCTCCATAAATTCCAGTCTTTTCTACTTTACCAAACTCATCATATAAGACTCTTTCTAAATGATCTTTATTAACAAAAGTATAAGGGAAATCAATCACCCCATGTACTAGGTCATTTTCCCCACGTATCAGCTGGTTTAAACAGACATCGTATCCAAAATAGACTTTATCTAACATGAAATTGGCTTCTCCAATCATATACGCCCATAATACTTGTGGATACTTTTGAACAATTTGTGTCGGTACAGAAACATTTATCGAAATGACTACATCATATTTACTCCAGTTAATACTACTACATTTAACAGCATAATATCCATTTGGTTTATCACTTCCTGGCTCATGAAAATCCATACCCTTAACAGCTTTAACTGTCTGTGTTTTTAATTTTCGAAACTCCTTAACCATTTGGGGCATAACCTTTTCCCACACGTGACATTCTGAAGTATTTTCTTCTTCTACAATATAAAAATCACAATCATACTCATCAAATAAACTAATTGGACCAACACGACCTGCTGATGAATACAATAATTCTACCGGCGACATATCTTTATTTCCAACATATAAATCTTGATATACATCTTGTTTTACTAAAGCAATTTTCATCTTAATCATTTTCCCTTTCGTTACTTTCATATATTTTTCACAGATAAAACATTAGATTTTTAATTCACCATTAAATATTTTGCATACAAAGAAAGTAAAAAACATTGATAATACTAATCCCCCAGTGAAAGCCACTGAAGCAAGTAATGACCCTCGTAAAATATATGTAGTCATTCCGGCAAACAAACAAAATAGTGATATTTTAATTGGATCACATGAATAACTCCACTGATCTATTTTATAAACCATTCTTCCCAACAGTAAAAATCCCAAAATCACCCCCCATATACTAAACGCTGTATACAATTCTGCTACCAAAGGAGTACTAACATTTAATTGCCACGAGCCAAAATATTTCATTACAATTGAACCTGTTCCTTCAGCCTTTCCCTTCCATATACTCCGCGGTAGTAAAAAAAATAGTGCAGAAAATATATTCAGTCCATAAAAAATATGATTATTTTTTACGTATTTTATACTTGCCATTAAAAGCTGATGTGCGTCAAAATCTACATGATTAAAATTAATAGTTCTATTCAACAATATATCCATAAAACTGGTCATATGCCTTGTTTCTGAAAACATTAAACAAAATCCTAGGAAAAAAGCACCAAACAAAAGGGATTTATATTTACTTTTTCGCAAGCCAAACGATGCAAAAACAACATATGTTCCTAACAAAATAAAACGTGCCAAGCTCCCCCAAAGAGGAAAATAAATCACAAAACATATTATCCAGATAATACTTCTGCATATTTGTTTTATTTTTCCTCCTTTAGTAGCGTCAATTAGTAAAAGTAATATAGATGCCACTGGTATATATCTTAAAATATTAAATAACTGAATTGTCATAGAGGATTCAGAATTTGATACATGAGCAATATTACCCGTCAAACCTAATATAATAATTGCTCCAATACTTAATATCGTCACCGCTTTTGCAGAAGATAAACTCATTTTAAAATAATTATTTTTTTCTACAATTCTTTTATTTATTTTTTTATGACTTTTATATCCCAATTCAAAAAAAAGAATTGAAAGAAAAAGTACAATATTAGCATAAAGATATTCAGAATCTAAATATTTTAAATTCATGCCTGAATAATTCCAAAATATTGTCTTTGAAGTATACTGTTGCATTGGTGCCATAAAATGAAATATAAATGCAAAAGTATATCCAATCTTTCTGATACTAACTGGATATTGATCCCAGATTATTAATCCAAATAATATACTTCCGTTAATTATAAAACTAACAATCACCAATTTATCAGAATTGCTATAATCTAATCCTATTAAAAAGAATATAACTATCATAAAAATCCCAATATACACAAAAGCATCTATTATTATACTTTTTTTTACCATTAATTTTTTATTCATTTAATACACTCTCTATATAATTATTTTTGCAGCAATATTTCAACTTTATAATACATTTCACATAGGCAATTGGACGCTTTAATAATTCTTTTTGTCGTTTTAAATATTATATAACAACTTAAATATTTATATTTCTCCCCATTCATGTCTCTGTAGTATTTTTACATAGGATTCTGACATTTTTTCAATAGTGTAAAATTCAGCTGTTTTAAAACATTTCTTTCTCATTTCTTTATAGGAATTTTCGTTATTTAATATTAATGTCAATTTTTCAGCCAATTTTTTTGCATCATCAGCTGGTATAATATAACCATTTTTTTCATTTTCGATCATTTCAAGACCTGCCATACACTTATCTGTTGTAATCACTGGTAAACCATAAGCAAGTGCCTCATTTATAACAAGCCCCCATATATCCTCTCTTGTTGGCAAAGCAAAAACGTCTGCTACGTAATAATATTCCTTTAAAATATCTTTATTTTTAAAATCAATAAAATGTACATTATCCAAATTCATTTTTTTTCTTAAAAGAATATATTCCTCTGTTGCTTTCCCACCAACAATATATATTCCAATTTTTTTGGATAAATTTAATGATGCCTCCATCAAAATATCCCATCCTTTTCTTGGAATAAACTGACCTACACCTAATACGATTTTTTCTTCCGTTATTTTTAATTTCTTTTTTAGTTTTTGCTTTTCTGAATTATTAAGTACCCTCATTATAAGATCACTATGTTTTAATGATGTGAATGGATATCTATGTATTTTCTTCTCATTTGCGCCATAATGAATCAAATATTGATCGGTCATCTTACTTGGTGAAAAGTATCCTTTTGCCCCTCGTATAAAATGTTGTTTTATATATCTTTTTATTTTCTTGTCATCTTTTATAAATCCACCATCAGAACTTAGATAATACGATATTTTATGGATTTTCATATATTGAATAGCCAACATTCCTGTTAATGTATAATATGCACCAACAACAATTTCATCAAACTTTCCTTTTCTTATTATTGAACAAATTTCAGGACAAAAAGCTGCTTCGTTTCCATATTCTTTTCCATTTATAAACATAGCTTTAAAATTAAAAAAACTTGAAGAAAGCCAAGAATCTTCTCTGTCAGAAGCTGTACGTCTTTCAAAGACAACTGTCAAATCCATATTTTTTCCAAGTTCATTAAAAAAATCAATTTTATAAGGAACGGGCAAATTTGTCATATATAATATTTTTTTCATTTCATTATTTTCCTATATAATTTAATATAACAATTAACCATTTGTTTGTAATCATATTGTTCATTAACTGTTTCTATTTTTTTCGATATACAATCAACAATTTTACTTTTTACATTTTCTAAATCCCCTACTTTACATACAGCACCTGTTTTTTCAGTAACAACCTCCGGGCTTCCACCTGTATTATAAGTAATTATCGGCGTACCACACGCAATTGCTTCTAGGTTTGTAGTTGGAAAATTGTCTTCATATGTTGGGTTAAAAAATACATTTGCTCTTGTATATATTCCAACCAATTCCTGTATATTTTGCGTTCGTTCAATACCAATAATCGTATCTGGTAATTCTTTAATTTGTTTTTGCATTAATCCAACCAGAACTATCCTGTACTTAGTTCTATCCAACATCTTCTCAAGTTTAATAAAATCTTTTAGTCCTTTTCGATCAGTCCATTCACTCGCCACTCCAAGGATTACATATTTCCCCTGCAAATTATATTTTTCTTCAAAGTCTGTTTTCGTAGGATGAAATATATTTAAATCAATACCGTTATAAATCACTTCAATTGGATATTCTTTAAAAAAAGACTGTTGCACTATATTTTTTAACCATTTGCACGGAGTAACTATTGTTATATTTAAATTTGTAAATAAATACCTTTTTTTCTCCCAATTCCAGTGGGAATTATCTTTTATCAATGACGAAGGATACGTTTTCTTTTGTTCACAATCATAGCATCCTGTCTTCCATTTTTCACACCCAACCATATCAAAGTATGCACAGTGACCAGTAAATGCCCAACAATCATGGAGTGTCCATACCACTTTTATATTGTTTTCCCTGATATAATTAAACAACAGTTCAATATTTAAATAGTATCCATGTAGATTATGCAAATGAAGAATATCTGGTTTTATTTGCTGTAGTTTTCCTATCAACTTTCTTGTCACTTTTTTGGAGGCAAACCCTGTTTTATCGGTAATTCTCGTATAAACACCATGCAATTTCACTCCAAATTCATCCAAAATTGCTATCTCACGCTCATTTTGTGCGGCACGTCCTCTTCCCCAAAACACATAAGAATCATATTGTTCTTCTAAAAGCTGATTATGAATATTCATCATAATGTTTCCTGTAGCTTTATAGGGAAATGTATTTATCTGTACAACTTTTATCTTATCGTACTTCACAACTTTAATATCTCCTCCACATATCTTTTCTCACTATCTTCTTTTGTCAGGTTGTTCTCTAAATTCTCGCGGCTTCTGGTTTCCATTCCCTTCAGATCTCTAGTTTCAACGTTCTCAATAAACCAACAGATACTTTTTTCAACGTTGGCATACTCTCCCCACTCTCATCAAAGACATTCTGTCCATTTTTCCTTTTAACATATTCTTTTCTTTATATAACTAGAAATCTTATTAACTACCCATGCACCAATAATACTTAATCCCAAAAAAGAACACATTCCCATAACACCTTTTTGTGGTAATCTTAACAATCTAAAATGGACCAAGTACAATTCATAAGAAATTTTGCTCACAAGCGCAATAAAACCACTATTAAAAATTCTCCTAAAACAATATATAAATCCGATAAGTGCCATTGCAAATGATACTTTCATTCCAAGTTGTATGCCCTGCCATAAAACCGTATCCCCTTGTATTCGAATTATTGGAATCTGTTTTGTCATTAACAATACTCCTCCAGTAATCACCAATGTAAATAATATACCTTTATTTGTCAGCACTTCTCTCGCACTTTCATAATTATCTGATATCCATATACCTATCAAAAAAGATAAAGCCTGTTCTGCCCTTAATCCACTTCCTGCCATCGTACACGCAATGAAAACCATGATACTTGTAACACTCAAAATCCAATATCGTTTCGCATACATTCCTGGGATACTAATAATTAAATAAAATACTAAATACCAAAAAAGAATGAAATCCAAATACCAATAATATGGAATCTCAATTTTAAAGCTGCACAAAATTTGTAGGCCTATCACAACCATAGATACTATTAAGTATGGTATTAAAACTCGCACAACTTTTTTCTTCCAGTATCCCCCCGACTTCTTTTTCTTGTAAGATTCATTCAGCCCGTATCCTGAAAGAATCAGAAACATAGCCACACCAATTCCACCAAGGGGGTGTAAGATATCTAATTTCAAATCCGCCAGAAACATGCTGAATAATAATAATAATAATGGCCGCAATAGCTCTACAAATGTTTGTATGTTGAACAGACATAAATTTATAATCGTTCTCTTGTTTATCCTCAAAAAGAACCCCCACCATCCAAAGTGCACATAAAAGTATTAAGAATATCACTAAGTTCTTCATTTTTCTCCTTTACAGCTTCAGAATCTCTTCTGCGTACTTTCTCACCGACACGTTTCTGGTCAGATTCTTCTCCAAATTCTCACGGCTTCTGGCTCCCATCGCCTTCAGTTCACCACTTCCCACATTCTCAATAAACCAGCGAATATTTTCCTCAACCTGGTCATACTCACCCGGCTCACAGCAAAGACCGCCGTGTGTATCTTCAAGCAGGCAACGAACTTCAGATCCTGATTCTAGGACTCCTAATATTGGCTTAGCCGCCGCCATGATTCCGTATGCTTTTGATGGGCAACTTACGCCTTTAATGCCTTTTGCATTCACACACCAGTGAACGTCACCCGCATTCAGGCTGTAAATCAGGTCAGCTTTATCCTGGTACGGAATGAAAGCCACATTATCCATGTGATGCTGTTTTACATACTGCACCAGTTTGTCCAATACGGAGCCCGCACCAACAAAAGCAAATACGACTTCTCGGCCATCTGCCGTCTTCGTACCCGGTTTGAATCGTTCTATGACCTCAATCAACTTTTCAAGATCATAGTACAGGCCTATGTTGCCGGAGTACATAATGACGAACTTGCCATCCAGACCGTACTTCTTCTTGAAAGCCAGAACCCTCTCGTTATTTTCATCCAGCGGATAGATCTCGTTCTCGTCGATCCAGTTGTTGATCATAACGGTCTTCGGAATCTTCTTACCCTTGAAGCGGTTCTCTACCGTCTCCACCAGATCGCGGCCGACTGTAATCACAAGGTCGCTGCGCTTGCAGCTGAACTTATCAAACCACATCATGGCATCGGTGATAAACTTGCTTTTGGTGTAACCAACAGCCAACACCTGCTCCGGGTTAAAGTCCTGAATGTTATAAATGTACTTGGCGTGTTTCATCCACTTGCCCCAGACGCCCAGCAGCCCACCAAGGATTGGAGGCTGTGAAATGGAGAATACATAATCCATCTTTCCGACCTTGAAGGTCGCACACATAGCTCCAAAGAAATAAGAAACAATGTTCTTCACACGGCTCTTCTTATTGGTCTTGCTGAACTCCGGTACTCTTATCCTTAAAACTTTTACCCCGTTGATTTCTTCTTCGTAATACTTCTGCGTCTTGTATTTATCTTCAATAGTTCCCAAGTAACTCGGCACTACGCAAATAACCGTAATGTTAAACTTATCCAGCATACCCTCCGCCAATTCACGGAGGATCTGCCCCGTTGACGCAGTATCTGGAATATAGTAATGAGCATAAATCAGTAAATTCTTCTTATTTGGCATTCTGCTATATTCCTCTCAAAATCTTTATATCTAACCATCAATATAATTTCAACACATTGTTTTCTCGCATATCTCTACCACACAAACTCCGTATCCCAAACATCCACCCCAGAATCCTGGTAAACTCTCAACAACCGCTTCCTCAACTCTTCCTTCGTAACTCCCTTTTTCAGAATCACCTGGAGGAAGCCGCCGCCTCCGGCGCCGGAGATGAATTTTCCGTCGATGAGGTCTTCGCAGGTGGCGAAGATCTGATCGATGCAGGTGTTGGTTGAGCCTTCGTCCAGTTTCTTTGAGACTTCCCAGTGTCTGTTCAGAAGCTGTGCGAATGCGTCGATGTCTCCTTGTTCCAGTTCATAACGCATCATGACGGCCAGGTGTTTCATTTCTTCCAGTGCTTCTCTGGATTCTTTGCGGCCTCCGATGTAGTTGCCTACTACGTAGCGGAGGAGGTTTCTTGCCAGGCGGCGCTGTCCTGTGTAGATCAGGGCGAAGCGTTCCTGGAGTTCTGTTTTTGTGGCTTCATCCAGTTCCGGGTATTCCACACGAAGTTTCTGTTTCATACCAGGGCGGGAAGTGATATATTTTACGCCGCCGGTCAGGCCTCCGACCTGATCCTGCCAGCCGCCGCCTGTGCTCATGATCTGCTCCAGGTTCAGGACCAGCTCATATACATCGGAATCCGTCCAGTTTGTTCCGAGAAATTCTCCGATGGCGCGGACAGCTGCTCCGGAAAGGATGCTGCTGGTTCCCAGTCCGGAACCTTTCGGCACGCCTTTTACCCGGGTTGACATATAAAATCCGCCGCCGAGTCCGTCCAGGATTTCCTCCAGATCTGCCTCGCCTTCCATAGGGATCATGCCGCAGGCGATCAATGCTGCTTTGTGAAGGGCAAAAGAATCGTACGGATTATGGCAGTCCTGGATTTCCGCGGCTGTAGTCACGATTCCGTATGCATCCAGATCGAGGCTGGCGAATTCGATGTGTTTTTCCGGAATGCGTTTCAGTTCCACCTCGATAGGTTCCTGTCCATTTAAAAGGATCGCGGCATTTAATACCACACCGCCTTTTTCATTACAGTATGGTGGGGTATCTGTCCAGCCGCCGCCCCAGTTCACACGTACAGGAAGGCATACTTTTACTTCGTCTTTCGCAATGTGGTAGTGATATACCTGATTTACATTGCTTGATCTAAAAATTTCCTGCTGAAGTACGGAAAAACATTTCTGTTCGATCTGGTCATAACTGATTCCGTGAAATGTTTTGTTCATGAATTTCATAGAGCGGGAAATGTCATAAAGCACGCGGATCTTTTCCTCAAAAGGAAGTTCTTTTTCTGCCATATCCATCAGTATGTCGAACTGTTTCTCATTGATCTCAGCTACGCCAAAAGTCTTCAGGGCGTCCACATAATGCTCCCCGTTATTTACTCTCTCCAGAAAATGTTCTACAAGAATCCGGTTTTCCAGTTCTTCGCTCCACGGAACGAGCATGGATGCATCTGCCATTCGGAAGGATTCTTCCAGTGAATAACGTTTTTCCTGTTTCCACAGCGCCACTTCTTTTTCATCTGCGGTTCCCTGACTCATATGGAAAAGAAGAAGTGCCCAGGATACTGCTTTTTCCTGACTGTCAGACGCCGGATACAGCTCTGCTTTCCACAGAGAATGATCTTGCGTTTTCCAGATATCTTCTGTTTCCAGGCCATTATTTTCCAAAAGGCTCCGGAGATTTCCAGCCAGAAAACTTCCGCTTTCTTCCAGTGTTTTTTTCGGGTTGTCCTTGCTTCCGTAAGCCCGGACAAGATGTTTTCCGTTTTGTTCTGTTTTTCGCAGTACAACTCCGTGAAGTACCATGGATGGAACTTCCACATCTTTCAGTTCCAGGCAGGAAACCACACTTCCTTCCCGTAAAACCGTGTTTCCTTTCAGCCAGCTGTTCTCCACGTAACAGTGGTCTTTAAGCTGTACTGTTTTTTCTATCAGGGAGTTATGTACTGCTGCTTTTCCCTGCATTTCTGTCTGATAATTGGTGAATACCATCGGCTTCCAGTCCAGGTATTCATAATCGGAAATCTCTTCTGTCAGCAGGCTCAAAAGTTCCCACGTTGTTCCAAAATGGATGAATTCCGCCGGTGACAGACAGATCAGTTTCAGGCTGAATTTATGAAGGGCATTCCAGATTTCAGTTCTGCATGTTTTTAACTTCTCGCAGAAAGTGCCCTCCGGCTGTTCCTGATAATACCGTTCCAGGGTAGAGTCCTCTGCCAGCGGATACAGAAAATCGCCATATAAGCTGATCCGTGACTCCTCGTTGACAAAAAGATCGTACTTTTCTTCATCGATCTGTCCTTCGGTCTGCACCAGTGACAGAAGGGCTTCCATCAGTTCCACGTCAAAAAGAACGGCTCCTGTATCCAGGTCTACATTTCCCTGGCTGTTTACAGCACCCATTTCTTTCAGGGTTTCTACCTGCTGTTTGTGAAGAAATTTTTTCACATAGTCTTTTCCGTTATTGAGGAAAACGCCATGATCTTTTCCGATTTCTACCGGAGATTTCATGGAGATCGCAGCTGCCCCTTTAAACTGAGCATCGATCTGAAGGGGATTAAATAAAAGAAGGACATCGCCGGAAAGCACCAGCATTCCCTCACGAAACCGGGATGGTACTCCTGCCATGCCTAGCAAGAACTCGTCAAACAGACTGGACGCTCTTCCATCCGGCAGCTCACGGGGTACCGGGGAAAAAAGCTTTCCGCACACAGAGTACTGTGGAACGCGCTTGCTGTCTCCGCCGGAATGAATGACCAGAATTCTCTTATTATGAAAATCTCCTGAAATTTCTTCGATCTCTGCAAGTTTTCGCAGTACCTGCAGGGTTGCGCCTCCGGATCCTACACGTTTTCCGTCAGGATCAGGAAGAACCAGATATTTTGTTTTGCATGGAAGCACATGTTTCTCCTGCCGATATGCGATCTGGCTTCGGAACGCCTCCGCCTGTTCTTCGTTGGATGCTGTCAGTACAATATAATCCCACTGGGCAAAACTCTTCTTGCGCAGTGATCTCTGATAGTCCTGCCATGCATCTATGTAACTCTGTCTCAAAAACAGGTTTTTCATCTTTTTGTATCGATCATTTATCATATTTATCATCATCTGTCTTTGCAGATGCCTTTCGTATCTTTTATGCGTTTTTATTGCTGTAAAAAAATAACTTCAAATACACTCCCGCCCATTTTTTCAGGACGGCCATTCTTCGCCGTGCCCGCATTTCCTTTGGGAATGCACACACGACAGGCGGTATTCAACCTGACAGAGTTTATCGCTGATACGCTCCGTTTGCTGCTTTCGCATTATTATTCAGCACGGCTAAGCCGATGCACTGACTTTATGGCATTTTTTCTTCGAATGTCATAAGGTCAATCCACCTGCTTTTCTGGTATGCTGGTTTTTATTTTTCTGTTTCCGGCTGTTCCAGTTTTCCGAACTGGATCAGACATTTCCTGCCAAGATTTCTTGCCGCATTCAGATATCGGTTTCCCTGATGTCCGTTTTCGCAGCAGCATATCCCGGTTCTGCTGTCCGTTGTGAGAAGTTTTCCGCCGCATTTTGCACAGGTTGTGCTGATCCCGGAAGCGTGTACTTCGATAACGAGAATGCCTTTTTCCCAGGCTTTGTACCCGAGATACTGGCGGATCCTTGTACTGAGATGAAGTGGCTTCCAGTTTCCGGCTCCCTTCATTACGTTTCTGGAATATTTCTGGTCATATCTTGGAAGTACGATCACGGATGCCTGCTGTTCCAGTGCAAAACCTATGATCTGGCTGCTGACCTGATGGCCATAATGTTCTGACAGGTGTTTCAGATGCATCCAGTATTTCTGGTCTGCTTTTCCCTTCTGGTTGCCTGCTGTGGCCTGCTGGGATTTCCGGATTTTTTCCAGAATGCGCCGGCAATGATGGCTATATTCTCTGCCTCCGCCCCAGAATTTCACTGCCTGTTCCTGTCCCTGACAGTTCAGCACGCTTCCCACCGCGAATGCATTGCTGTTTGTAAACTGTATGCTTAAAATATTGCAGTCTTCTTTCATTCGTTGTTTTATGGTGGCTGTATTCCCGCTTTCTTTCTTTACGGGGACATGGAGCATGTCGTATTTGTATTCAAAAACTACGGATGGTGACATCAGAGCGGCATTCTCCGGGAATTCTCTGCCTGACAGTCTGCAATGCATCCAGAACCATTTTTTTCCGCTCCAGACCCGAAGTGTGATCTCTCTGTTGGAAAAATCTCTGTACATCCCTTTATAATAGGTAACTGCTGCATTCAGCTTTTCCGCGCGTCTGAAGTTTCCCTGATGCAGATGGCCGATGTAGCTTTTCGCCATTGCGATTCCTTTGTTGGCTGCTGCTCTGCGAAAATACAGCGGGATTTTTTCCCAGGGCAAAGGTTCTTCCGGTATGCGTCCTCCCCGGCCAGGTATGCTTAAGATTTCCAGTTCACGCAAAGTCTGCTGGCTTCCCAGATTCCAGAGTTCTTCATGTTTCAGAAGAAGGTTGTAATAAAAAGTGGCAATCTCGTTGTAGAATTCCTGTGTATTCCTCAGCCATTCCGGATGATCGCACCAGAGATGCAAACGCCAGGTTGTGATGCTGTAACCTTTTTTCGCAGTACTGTTCGTGCCTGGTTCTGGTTGCTTCATCTTTGTTCTCCATTTTTCGAAAAAGTATTATTATATAACTTATCTAAATTATTATTTTTGTCGCTTATCATTTCCATAAGCGACA
>NZ_WQQB01000024.1:14342-15711 GCF_018785565.1 Blautia sp. MCC283
TCTGACTGCTAATAATATAATTTCTCCATATATTTCTGCTTTTGTTTCATGCTGCAGTGTACATAAATATCCATGGTAATTTTAACGGACGAATGTCCAAGAATTTCAGAAAGTGTCTTGCTGTCGATTCCCATTTCGATACAACGGGAAGCAAATGTATGCCGCAGAGAATGAATATTGATATTCGGGATTTCGCATTGTTCAAGAAGTCGTTTGAATTTACGTTGGATCGTTCGTGGCTCCATACATTTCAGATTTGTACCAGTCAGAAGGTATGCGTCCTGATCTGTGGCAATAGATTTTAATTTTTCTAATAAAAAATCAGAGATTGGAATATCTCTGATCGATGATGGTGATTTTGGAGGCCCGATCAACAGGATTGTTTTAGGGAGTTTATCCTCTCCGGCAGTGTGATCAAGATTTTTTACCCGTGAAATCGTACGCCTTATGTGAAGAATCCTCTGTTCAAAATCAATATCCTCCCAACGTATTCCACTAAGTTCACCAACCCGTATTCCGGTGTAAATACATAACAGAATACCTATAGAAAATCTGGATGTGTCTGTACAAAGAACAGAAATTAATTTTGTGAGATTTTCCTGAGATATGATATTAAAAGAATGTTCTATTATTTTAGGATAACGAAATTCCAGCTGAGAAAGATGATTGATATATCCCTGCTTTTCTCCATATTGAAGGATACTGTGGAATAAAATAAGAATGTTTTTTATGGTGCGGGAAGAAAGCCCTTCTTTTTTCAGTTTTTCGGAAAATCTGTATATAGAATCTGACGAGATATATTTTACAGGAATGTCCCCAAATTCAGGAATGATATGTATGCTGATCAAAGTTTCATAACAGGTATAAGTACTGATCTTTACAGTGTATCGAACAGATGCCAGCCATTCCTGATTAAGGTTCCGAAAGAAGATTTTTCTTCCGATATTTGTCTGTGGCCTGTTTTTACATAAAATTGCCAGCTTTTTCTTTTTTACAGAATCATAAGTGTGAGCATATACATAGCCATACTGAATCCGGCCATTTTGGTCACGGGATTTTTCATAGCGCGCTTCCCATCTTCCATCTTTTCTCTTTCTGATATTTTCCCCTTTTCTAGGCATAATTGCAGTCTCCTTTTTCATTCATTATAGCAAAAGCCTGACCATTTTTGTGACCACGAATCGGCGAAAAAAGGAAGCCAGGTGGCGTATTTAGGAATATCTCACACCCAAAAAGAGCATAACCTGCTAAATATAGTGCATTTTTCGTGGCTTGACAACACATATTGCCGATGCTATCATTGTTTATGATTCGGAAACTATGTATAATTGAGAAAAACAGGTGTCGCTTATGGAAATGATAAGCGACA
>NZ_WQQB01000024.1:15855-218407 GCF_018785565.1 Blautia sp. MCC283
TTTTATTTATGATATGTACTTACCGTTTCTTAATCCTCATATCCATTCGGATTCTGGCTCTGCCATTTCCAGGAGTCTGCACACATCTCGCGGATTCCGTTCTCTGCTTTCCAGCCAAGTTCTCTCTCAGCTTTGGATGCATCGGAGTAGCAGGTTGCGATGTCTCCAGGGCGGCGTGCTTTGATCACGTATGGGATCTTAACACCTGTAGCTGCCTCGAAGTTCTTAACAATGTCGAGAACGCTGTAGCCTTTACCTGTTCCAAGGTTGTAAATGCTTAATCCGGATTTATCTTCCAGTTTCTTGAGGGCTTTTACATGGCCTTTGGCAAGGTCTACTACATGGATGTAGTCACGGACGCCTGTTCCGTCCGGTGTATCGTAATCGTTTCCGAATACGCCGAGTTCTTTCAGTTTACCTACTGCAACCTGTGTGATGTATGGCATCAGGTTGTTCGGGATACCGTTCGGGTTCTCACCGATGGTTCCGCTCTTATGAGCACCGATCGGGTTGAAGTAACGAAGAAGAACTACATTCCACTCCGGATCTGCCTTCTGGATATCTGTAAGGATCTGCTCCAGCATGGATTTCGTCCAGCCATATGGGTTGGTGCACTGTCCCTTCGGGCACTCCTCTGTGATCGGGATGATTGCCGGATCTCCGTATACGGTCGCTGAGGAAGAGAAAATAATATTCTTGACATTATGCTTTCTCATCACATCCACAAGTGTCAGGGTTCCTGCGATATTATTCTCATAATATTCCCACGGCTTGGCAACGGATTCACCTACTGCTTTCAGTCCTGCGAAATGAATACAGGAGTCGATCTCTTCTTTGTCAAAAACTTCATTCATTGCGTCGCGGTCCAGGATGTCTGCTTTATAGAATTTCACCGGTTTTCCTGTGATCTTGGATACTCTGTCCAGAGCCTTCTCACTGGAATTACATAAATTGTCAACTACTACAACATCATATCCTGCGTTCTGCAGTTCTACAACGGTATGACTTCCAATGTATCCTGCTCCACCTGTTACTAAAATTGCCATAGTTTTTCTCCTCCTCTACTGGATCTAACTGTTCCTGTTTATTTTAGCACTGTTCCACTGTTTCCACAATAGCTGAAACCCAGGTTTACTACCTGACTTTTCCCATATCTTTGAAAGTTTCTCAGAAATTTCCGGTTAATCCCAAAGTCCCTGCGGATAAAGTCCCTGATCTTTCAGTTTCTGGATTGCCGCAACCACTACCGGTTTGTCTTCTTTATAGGTGACTCCGTACCATTTGTCCTGTGTGGTAAGGACTTTGACGGTTGCTTTCTTTTCTTTTAAAAGTTCATCCACTACAAACGGAAGGAAATATTCACATTTCAGAGGATTCTCCGGAATATTCTTCTGGAGAAATACAGGAAAACGGTTTACTAGCTCTTTCATAAAACCGCCGGTAAAGCCCCACATGTTCATGGATACCGGTGTGTCTCCCGGAAGGCTGGTCCATGTTTTTCCATCGTCTTCTGTGTAGGCTGCTCCGCCGTCACGTTTCTCGATATGAGTTCTCTCATTGATGTCCGCAAGGTAACCGTCCGCATCTGTCTCGCAGACCCCACGGGATACATAGCCGTTGTCTGTCAGTGTATTTTCCAGACGGTAGCCTACCATCATATACTGGGCAGGAACGGTATCCTCCTGTGCCTGGGCCAGAAAATCATATGCCATCTTAAAAGCATGTGTTCCATAATAATCATCTGCATTGATCACCACAAACGGGCCGTCAATAACTTCAGCACAACTTAATACGGCATGTCCCGTTCCCCACGGTTTCACACGTCCTTCCGGAACCTGAAAGCCCTCCGGAATATTATTCAGATCCTGATGGACATACACGATTTCCACCTTATCGCTTAAACGGTCACCGATGGCATCGCGGAAATCCTGCTCGTTTTCTTTTTTTATGATAAATATTACTTTTTTAAAGCCTGCACGTACTGCATCATAAATGGAAAAGTCCATGATGATATGACCTTCCTGATCTACAGGATCGATCTGCTTCAGTCCGCCGTAGCGGCTTCCCATTCCTGCTGCCATTACTACCAGAACCGGCTCTTTCATAATCTTGTTCCTCCTGCTATTTTAGAGATTCGGGGATTTTTCCCCTTACATAGTTCGGGCCGGTCAGATTCTCATCCGGCCGGCCTTTGAACCTCGTTTTATTATACTACACTTCCCCTGGAAATCCTACTGCTTCTTTCCACTTTATCCCCGGGCCTGATCTTTTCCAGGAAAAACAATCTCCATTCTGGTTCCCTCGCCCTGCTCACTTTCCACATGGATCTGTGCATGATGAAGCGTTGCACCATGTTTTACAATGGAAAGGCCAAGTCCTGTTCCTCCGGTCTGTCTGGAATGGCTTTTGTCCACCCTGTAAAAACGCTCAAAGATCCTGCCCTGTTCACTTTTCGGAATGCCGATTCCATCATCTACCACACAGTAAAACGGATTTCCCTTACGGTTTCCGACCATGATACGCACATGACCATTCTGTTCTGTATAGCGCACCGCATTATCCGCAATGTTAAAAAACATCTCATACAGCACATGACGGACACCCTGGATCTTCTCGGAACTTCCTGTAAGCTCCAGGGATATATTTTTCTTTTCCGCTGGATGACGGAGATTGTTCTGTACATCTTCCGCAAGCTCATAAAGGTCCACTTCCTCAAAAGGAACTTCACTGTTGCTTTCATCCAGTCTGGACAGCTGTATGATATCTGCTACCAGATTGGAAAGACGTACCGCCTCATGATAAATCCTTCCGGAAAATTCCTGGACATGATCTGCCGGAACCATTCCGTTCATCATCAGCTCCGCATATCCGGAAATGGACATCAGCGGTGTTTTCAGCTCATGGGATACATTGGCCGAAAATTCTTTCCGGATTTCTTCGGCCTCTTTCAGCTCTTTTACCTGCTGCCGGATCTGACGGTTCTGCTCATCCACCCGCACAAGAAGGGGGCGTAATTCTTCGTAGCACACATTGTTCAGCGGATGCTCCAAGTCCAGATCATTGATCGGTTTGATCAGCTCCCTGGTCTGCCTCTCCACAAACGCAAACTCCAGGATCAGGACCAGTACCATCAGGATTCCAAGAACCGCAAGGCTTGAAATCCAGGTAGAATATACAGAATCTACCGTCTTTCCTACCCTTAAGACATTCCCGTTATCCAGCCGCACCGCATAATAAAAAGTCTTTTTGGCAAATGTCTCGGAATAACGGATACTTTCACTTTTTCCGTCTTTTTCCGCTTCCATAAACTCCGGACGGTTGCTGTGATTTTCCAGTTTTTCCGGGGATGTCTGGGAATCAAAAAGTACGGTTCCGTCTTTTTGGATCAGTGTTACACGGCTGGAGGATACTGCCCGCAGTCTTTTTAAGAGAAACGTATCTCCATATTCTTCCATGCCAAGGCAGATGTACCTGGCCTCCTCGCGGACCCCATTTTGCATGTAAGTGTTGAATTTACTGTAAGTGACTACACTTGCTGCCAGAAAGGTGATCAGGACAGCAAGGACGATCATAATACTTGTATGATTCAGGATCTTTTTTTTCATAAGTGATCTCCGATCCGGTATCCGACTCCGCGCACAGTCTCGATCAGATTTCCTGCCTCACCCAGTTTCTGCCGGAGGGTTCGCACATGTACATCCACCGTTCTTGTCTCACCGTCAAAATCATATCCCCAGACATGACACAGGATCTGATTTCTGGACATAACCAGGCCTTTATTCTCAAGAAGATACTCCAGCAGTTCAAATTCCTTTCTGGTAAGCTCTTTCAATTCGCCCTGATAGCTGACTTCATGACGGGCTACATTAACCCGGAGGTCTTTGCAGTGCAGTTCCCGCTCCTCGTTCTGTCTTGCGCAGCGCCTGAGAACTGCTTTTACCCTGGCTACAAATTCCATCATTCCAAAAGGCTTCGTGATATAATCATCCGCACCGCCCTCCAGACCTTTCACCTTATCAAATTCCGCTTCTTTGGCAGTGACCATGATCACCGGGATATCCCTGGTCCTGGTATCGCTTTTCAGCCGTTTCAGAATATTATATCCATCTTCTCCCGGGAGCATAATGTCCAGAAGGATCAGTTCCGGCAGGCTTTTTTTCATCGCTGCGTCAAACTCCACTCCTGTCTCAAACCCTTCTGCCTCGAATCCGGTTGTCTCCAGGGTATAGACAAGAAGCTCCCGGATGTTTCGTTCATCTTCCACACAGTAGATCATTCCACATCCCTCTCCGTTCGTTACACCGGCTGTTTTTTTGTCAGCCGTATTTTTATTTTTTCTGTTTTCAGTATAACTATTTTCCTTTTACTGCACAAGCCCTGGTTCTCCACACTTTTGCGGATAGCCAGGGCATATGAAAGCCGACATTTCTATCAGCCTTTTATGATTCTGTTTTTTATGCACCAGCGGTTACTGTTTTATCCTTTGCTATTTCTTCGGATAATGTTGGAAGCTGATACTGTCTGCGAATCAGCTCCAGTTCCCGGTAGAATGTTTCATCCGGGCTGTGCTTGATCTGTTTCAGGTGCTGATGCGTATCAAAGGAATCTTCATGCACCTGGGTTACACAGACGCCGATGTTGGAACAGTGGTCTGCCACCCTCTCCAGGCTGGTAGTCACATCAGAAAGGATAAATCCCATTTCAATGGTACATTCTCCTGCGCGAAGTCGCTGGATATGACGGTATTTCAGCTCCTTGCTCAGCTCATCGATCACTTCTTCCAGAGGTTCGATCTCACGGGCCAGCTGTACATCCTGATTTTCGTAAACCTTATAGGCAATATCCACGATATCCTCCACCGCATGTTCCATGACACGAAGTTCCTCCAGAGCTTTTTCGGAGAACTTCAGTCCTTTTTCATGAAGCTCCTGGGCAGATTCCATAATATTCACGCCGTGATCGGAAATCCTTTCAAAATCACCGATACAGTGAAGCATAATGGAAATACTGTGGCTGTCATGCACCGAAAGATCTTTCTGATTCAGTTTTACAAGATAGGTTCCAAGTTCATCCTCGTAACGGTCCACCTTTTTTTCGGATTCCTCTACTGCTTTCTTTCCGTCTGCACTGAAATGCTTCAGAAGATCCAGAGCTGTAAACAGGGTTCTGTGAGAATCCTCCGCCATTTTTTTTGCGGCATTTCGGCTCTGCTCAACTGCAAATGACGGTTTCTCCAGAAAACGGCTCTCCAGGATCATGAAATCCGGATCTGATGCCACAGCTGTCCCGGTTTCTTCTTTTTTGTCCCGGATCGTAAGACAGGCAAGTTTCTCCAGCCATTTTCCAAAAGGAAGCAGAACCAGTGTTGCTGTAATATTAAAGGTACTGTGCAGAATTGCGATTCCCGCCGGTGTTGCAGCCTGTGGCATAAATGAAAAATGCACTGCCGCATTTACCATATAGAATACTGCCATAAAAAGCACAGTTCCGATCAGGTTAAAATACAGATGGATCATTGCCGCACGTTTGGCATTTACATTCGCACCAATGGCAGAAAGAATAGCTGTGATACAGGTTCCGATATTCTGTCCCATGATGATCGGAAGCGCTGCACTGAACGGTACCATTCCGGTAAGGCAAAGTGCCTGCAGGATACCGACAGATGCGGAAGATGACTGAATGATCGCAGTAAGCACCGCACCGGCCACAACTCCCAGCAGAGGATTTGAAAATTTCACAAGCATTCCGGTAAATTCCGGTACATCTGCCAGCGGTTCAACAGCTCCGCTCATGGCACTCATTCCATACATCAGAATTGCAAATCCCACAAAAATGGTTCCCACATCTTTTTTCTTCTGGCTCTTTGTAAACATGATCAGAATTACGCCAACCAGAGCAAGAATCGGTGAAAATGATGTCGGTTTAAAAAGCCGGATAATAAAGTTATCACTCTGGATTCCGGTAAGACTTAAGATCCAGGATGTTACTGTGGTACCGATATTTGCACCCATGATAATTCCCACTACCTGGGAAAGTTTCATGATTCCCGAGTTTACAAAACCTACAACCATAACCGTGGTTGCTGATGAAGACTGGATCACAGCGGTTACACCCATTCCTAGAAGAACCGCTCTGATCGGGCTCGATGTAAGGGTTTCCAGAATACGTTCCAGTTTTCCACCTGCGACTTTCGCAAGTCCGTCTCCCATTAAGTTCATTCCATAAAGGAAAATAGCAAGGCCGCCAAGCAATGCCAGTACGCTGAAAAAGTCCATAATACTCTCCTTCACTTTCTCTTTTAGATATGTTTGATTTCCTTTTTTCTCATTTCAACGTTTTTCATGATAGCGGCCCTTTGTAAAGTTTTCCCCACCGGAATGTAAAATCTATGTAAAAAAATAAGACAAAAGACCTGATTGCAGGTCTTCTGCCTTAGATTCTTTTTCGTGATAATTCTCCGGTAATCCGGATTTTCAGAGAAGTGTCCTATATATCGGACACCGGTTTTCTGTAATTGAAGGCTTCAATCAGAATCCGCGGATCTCCTCATCCTCGGAACCTGTTTTATCGATAGACTTGATCACAAGGTAATAACTGTAATCATCATTGACCTTCACTTCGACCCGGTCACCGACGCGATGTCCCCGAAGTGCTTTTCCAATAGGGGATTCAATGCTGACACGGTTCTCCATGGAATTTCCACGGATGGAAGTGACCAGCTTGTACTTTTCCACTTCATTGTCTTCTTCAAAAAGCACTTCTACGATATCATCCATCCCCACTTCATCATCTCTGGAATCATCGGATACAATGGATGCCGTCTTCAGCATTCTCTCCAGATAACGGATACGGCTCTCGTTCTGGTTCTTATGTTTCTTGGCTGCATAGTACTCAAAGTTCTCACTTAAATCTCCCTGGGCACGTGCTTCCTTAACTGCCTCAATGGCTTCCTTACGGACTACCAGTTTACGGTGTTCGATCTCCTGCTCTATTTTTTCAACATCCTTGCGGGTAAGCTGTTCTCTCATTCTTCTGGCATCTCCTTTTCTTTACAGCATTCAGGCTGATCCTGCATCTGTTCTACACTTCCTGCAGTTCCGTGTCACGGATACAGAATTTCCCGAAAGGTTACCGGAAATACCATAGCAGATACGCCTCACTTTGTCAAACAGCGCAGGCCTGTTCTTCTTCTCTGTGCTGATGCACCCGCTGTTCAATATAACCTGCCATATGTTCCTTGGGAATATCCAGTAGCATGGAAAATTCAGAATAGAGATGATCCTCTGCCAGTTTCAGATACCGTTCATCTGTAGCGGTTGTTTTTTTGCCATGAGATAATCTGGCCTGTTTGCGAATATAGATTGTCTTGATGATCCGGAGAAGATCTCTGCATTCGCAGGTGCGGATACATTTTTTGTAGCTGTCTTCCCTGAATTTTTCGTTCTCAATACTCAGTGTCTCTATGGAAGGAATTTCGTCGATCAGTTTCTCAGCTTCTTCTTTTGTAATGATTCCACGGAGAACCTGTTTCCCGCCTTCCACCGGTGTAAAAATCTTTCCTTCCGTCTCCCCTCCCGGCCTTAATATATAATAAAGTCTCTCCGAGGAGGAACCGTCCATCTTCATTGTAGTAACTCCCGTCACCTGGCAGATTCCGGTACGGCCATACACAACATATTCGCCTGTTTCAAACATTTTTCCACATCCTTTCATTTTTTGCTTTTTCTTCTGTTATCGTGGCGTCTTATTGTGCTCTGTGAGCATTTCAATGTCCCTGAATTGCTCTAATGAAAACTCCCTGCCAGGGTATATATCCGGACAGGGAGCTTCTCACTGAGGATTCTATCCTTATTTTACTACTTTTCCCATTTATTTGCAAAAGAATTCAAAAAACTTTTTTATTTTTGTGAAATATGCTCATAATAGAGAGTTTATACTTTTTGTGCAGTTTTTACAGCCTGTAGCCGGTATTTTTCCGAAAATAAAAGACTGTACACCTTTTTATTTCCCGGTGTACAGTCCGTTCTTTCTGGTATCTGTTATAATTCTTCTTTTTTCTTTCTTCCCAGACGGATATCTTCCATATGAGACTTTAATTCCGGGGTCATGCTGTCAAAGAGATATGTTTTGCTGCTGTCCCGGCGTTCCTGCCATTCTTCCCTCATCTGCTGTTTTGCGGATGCGATCTCCTCTTTAAAACCGCGGGCTGAAATTCTGGCAGCTCCCTGTCCCATGATGATGATCTGTTCCAGGCCATCGGATGTGGCAACTGTCACATTATGTTTCCGTCCGATTTTATGGACAGTACGCTCAATATACTGGTCTGCGGTCTCTGCTTCTCTGGTATAAACCACATGGATGTTATGGTACTGGAAGGTTTCCTCCGGATGGCCTTCCACACGGTAAGCGTCAAATACCAGGATCAGGATACAGCCTTTGATGCCCTGATAATCACTTAATATGTCCATTAAACGGGTCTGGGCCGCATGAAAATCAGCCTGGGCAAGATCTCTTAAATCTTCCCATGCAAAAATAATGTTGCATCCATCTACCAGAAGATAGTCGTCTCTGTGGATGGCAGGATTGCTGTTTCTCCAGGCACCCTGACTGGTTTTCCCCGGAAGTTCTGAAGATTGAGAGCGTTTTCCACTGTTTCCGGAAAAACTGCTGCCGCTTTCCAGATTTCCGAAGCTTCTGCTGTTGCTGTTATATTTCTTCGATTTCACAGGGCCGAAGGTTTTCTCAAAGATTGCCTTCAGCTCTTTCTCCTCTTCGTAGCTTCCATACATCGAAGTATATTTCCCACGGGAGGTTTTTCCTGTCCCATAACTGGTACTGTGTGTATCTTTTCCCTGCACGGAATATCCTCTTCCGGAAGCTTCCGCAGTTCCCGTACTGCTGTCACCGGAATCAGCATACGCATCGTCCCAGTCCTGGATCTCTGCACCGTCCAGATGCATATATTCCTCTACCTCATACCACGGAACCACAAAACCTGCTCCGTGAGCACAGAATACAGATCCCGTAGGATTCTCAAGATCTCTCTCGGAATCATAGCCGATCTCCTGGACGATCTGCTCCTGATCCTGGCATGGTTCATAGCCTTTCAGCGTACAGGTGAGATGGCCTTTTCCTCTTGTGTAGGAAATTACCTGGCTCTGATAATCCCGCATTTTTGCAACCGGTGCACTGCCTGTGATCACAGCCAGTTCTCCCTCTGTCTCCGGTCCCTGGAAGTTTCCCTGCATCCGCTGGATATCGGTCATGGCACGGCCCACATTTTCGGCCGGAAGTTCCAGACGGAAGCTGTAGTATGGTTCCAGAAGAATGGTTTTCGCTTTTTTGAGGCCCTGACGCACTGCACGGTAAGTTGCCTGACGGAAGTCTCCGCCTTCCGTGTGTTTCTGATGTGCCCGTCCGGTAAGAAGAGTGATCTGCATATCGGTGATCGGTGATCCTGTAAGTACACCAAGATGCTCTTTTTCTTCCAGATGGGTGAGGATCAGGCGCTGCCAGTTCCGGTCCAGCTGGTCTTCACTTGCCGCTGTAAAAAACTGCAGCCCGCTTCCTCTTTCTCCCGGTTCCAGAAGAAGATGCACTTCCGCATAATGGCGCAGTGGTTCAAAATGTCCTACGCCTTCCACCGGTGCGGCAATGGTTTCCTTATATACAATATTTCCGGTTCCGAACTCCACAGCCACATGGAAGCGTTCCCAGATGAGATGTTTCAGAATCTCAATCTGCACCTCCCCCATCAGCATGGCATGGATTTCCCCCAACTGCTCATCCCACATAATATGAAGCTGTGGCTCTTCCTCTTCCAGCTCTTTCAGGCTTTTCAGCATCTTGTGGGCATCGCAGCCCTCCGGAAGGATGATCTGATAATTCAGCACCGGCTCCAGAACCGGCATGACAGACTCCCGCTCAACACCCAGGCCCTCTCCCGGATAGGTTTCGGTAAGGCCTGTTACCGCACAGACGGTTCCTGCCTCCGCTTCTTTGAGCATCTCAAACTTCGCACCGGAATAAATACGGATCTGATCCACTTTTTCCTCCCAGATCTCTTCTTCCGGAATTCCTTTTCTCCCTGCATTGGTAAGCGTTTCTTTTACTTTCAGGCTGCCGCCTGTGATCTTCATGTAAGTCAGGCGGTTACCCTGATCATCCCTGGCGATCTTGAAAATTTTTGCACCGAATTCAGATGGGCAAACAGGCGCTGCCATATAGGTTTCCATACCGTGAATGAATGCATCTACGCCTTCCATTTTCAGAGCTGAGCCAAAGAAACAGGGGAAAAGCTTCCGCTCCAGGATCAGCTTTACCACAGCTTTCTTTTTGATAATCCCTGTTTCAAGAAAGTTTTCCAGAAGATTTTCATCACATACGGCGATATTTTCCAGAAAATCATCGGTTCCGTTGATATAGTCGCTTTTTTTGCTGTCTGCAAAACGTCCATCATGATCCATCTGCTTTTCCACTCCGGATTCATTTTCAGGCTCACCGGAAGTTTTCCCGAAGTTATCTACCTGCTGCATGGCTTTCCCGGATTCTTCTGCACCGTGGCACTCCAGTTCTCCACCAAAATCCACACAGTTTCCACTTAATTTCTTCTTCAGCTCCTGAAAAAGCCCCTCTCTGTCTGTTCCGTCCTGATCCATTTTGTTCACAAAAAGAAATGTGGGGATCTTATACTGTTCAAGAAGTCTCCACAGTGTCTGGGTATGGCCCTGCACACCATCCGCTCCGTTGATCACCAGAATCGCATAATCCAACACCTGCAGTGTGCGCTCCATTTCCGCAGAAAAATCCACATGCCCTGGAGTATCCAGAAGCGTCACATTAAACGCTCCCATAGAAAAAACTGCCTGCTTGGAAAAAATGGTAATGCCTCGTTCCCGTTCCAGTTCATACGTATCCAGATATGCGTCTTTATGATCCACACGTCCGATCTTCCGGATCCTTCCGCATTTAAAAAGCAGGCCTTCCGATAAAGTTGTCTTTCCTGCATCTACGTGAGCCAGCACACCCAGGCTTATTTGTTTCTGTTCTTGTATCTTCTGAGGTTTTTCACCCATGAAATACCCCTTTCTTTTCTATCGTAATTACATCATCAGAAAATCTTTGTCGTCCACTTGCTCATATCCCATACTTCATTTACCACATCCTGATAAAATTCCGGCTCATGGCAGATGAGAAGGATACTTCCGCGGTATTCCCGGAGAGCTTTTTTCAGCTCGTCTTTTGCATCCACATCCAGATGGTTGGTGGGCTCATCCAGAAGCAGGATATTGGTATCACGGTTCACCAGTTTGCAGAGACGGACCTTTGCCTGCTCACCACCGCTTAAGACACGGACCTGGCTTTCGATGTGTTTGGTTGTAAGGCCGCATTTTGCCAGTGCGGAACGTACCTCATACTGGGAAAATGACGGGAATTCCTGCCACAGTTCTTCGATACAGGTGGTCTTGTTCTCGCCTTTTACTTCCTGCTCAAAATATCCAATTTCGAGATTTTCTCCCTGCTCCACACTTCCGGAGATCGGTTTGTTCAGGCCAAGAAGGCTTCGTAACAGTGTCGTTTTACCGATACCATTGGTTCCTACCAGGGCAATCTTCTGTCCACGCTCCATGGTAAAATTCAGCGGTTTGGAAAGTGGTTCATCATATCCGATGACCAGATCATGTGTCTCAAAGAGCATCTTGCCCGGTGTGCGTCCATAGCGGAAGTTAAACTCCGGCTTCGGCTTCTCTGCTGCCAGCTCGATCACATCCATCTTGTCCAGTTTCTTCTGGCGGGACATGGCCATATTTCTTGTAGAAACACGTGCCTTGTTTCTTGCTACGAAGTCTTTCAGCTCACTGATCTCCTGCTGCTGTTTTCGGTAGGCAGCCTCCAGCTGTGCCTTCTTAACCACATAGACTTCCTGGAAATGGTCGTAGTCTCCTACGTAACGGTTCAGTTCCTGATTTTCCATGTGATAGATGATATTAACTACAGAATTCAGGAACGGAATATCGTGTGAAATGAGGATAAAGGCGTTTTCATAATCCAGAAGATATCTTTTCAGCCATGCAATGTGTTCCTCATCCAGATAGTTGGTTGGCTCATCCAGAAGCAGGATGTCCGGCTTCTCAAGAAGCAGTTTTGCAAGGAGTACCTTGGTTCTCTGGCCTCCGCTTAAGTCTGTAACATCACGGTCCAGTCCCAGATCCAGAAGTCCCAGTGCCCGGGCAACTTCCTCTACTTTTGCATCAATGGCGTAAAAATCATGAAGTGTCAGTTCGTCCTGGATGGTTCCGAGTTCTTCCATCAGTGCATCCATCTCGTCAGGATCTGCAGTTCCCAGTTTGTCGCAGATCTCGTTCATACGCTCTTCTTTTTTCAGAAGGGGATCAAAAGCAGATTTCAGCACCTGGCCAATGGTCATGCCTTTTTCCAGCACTGCATGCTGATCCAGATAGCCTGCGTGGACATTTTTTGCCCATTCTACTTTTCCTTCATCTGGCATCAGCTTTCCGGTTACGATGCTCATAAATGTGGACTTTCCTTCGCCGTTGGCGCCTACAAGTCCAATGTGTTCTCCCTTCAGAAGACGGAAAGACACGTCTTCAAAAATCGCTCTGTCTCCAAATCCGTGAGTCAGGTGTTCTACATTTAAAATACTCATTTGTTATATTCCTTTATTGTTGTGATTTTTGTATTATATTTGTTTTCCTTTATGCTGCCATCCCGATGGGATCCCTGTTTGCAGGATTCCTTTTTGATGGAGCGGATTTTTCGATGCTATAGTATTATACTTGATATTCTTCTCTGCTGTAAAGCCAAATCTCCGCATCCTCTGTGTTCTCTGGTCTGTCTGTACCTTTTCTCATGAAAATCCCTCACTGACCAGAAAACTCCCCCTGTATAATAATCTTTTTTCCTTGCCAGTTATCACAAAATCGCTTATTCTTATGACAGATAAAAAATCTCATATACATCATATACAAAGGAGGAACGATTTTTATGGCAAAGATCGATCATGCAGCGATCCGTACTTCTTCTTATGAAGATGCACAGAAATTTTTTGAAGATGTTTTTGACATGCATATGTGGCGGGAGATCGGGGAAAAACCAGAGCGCAAATGCTGGTTCCGGGAAGGTATCCAGCTCTGTGAAGTTTCTGCCATCAACACAGATGCAGAGAACGGATATGACCACATTTCCATTGCCGTTGATTCTGTGGAAAAAACAATGGAAAAGATCAAAGCTTATCCGGTAAAGCCGATCAATGACCACTGGTTTTCTCTTCCGGATGGAACAAGGATCGAACTGAAACTGCTGGCTAACTGGAAGGTTAACGACTGATATAGCACGTTAAATCAATATATGGGAGCACTGAAACCAGCTTTCCTTACCTACAGCGTAACTATCTATGGCATAAAAAAAGATCAGATGAGAATGATTTCATTCAACATTCATTCTCACCTGATCTTTTTTATAACTTTATTTTTTACATACTGATGATTCCAAGCACGTTTGCAATGGAACTTAACAGTACAATGATCAGGCAGACAGGTGCCAGATACTTAATAAAAAACTTGTACAGCCCTTTTCTGCGGAATTTCGAAGACTGTTCGATCTCCGCTGCGATCCTGTCATATCCCACAACACGTGTTACCAGGAAACAGGTGGCAAGTGCTGCCAGCGGCATCATCACGGAGTTTGTCATAAAGTCAAAGAAATCCAGGAAATTCATTCCGAATATCTTCAGGAAATCCAGCACTCCATATCCCATGGAAGATGCAGTTCCGACAACAAGCATGATCACTGCCATCAGGATACAGCATTTCGCACGGCCCCAGTGAAGCTCATCCATAAAGGTAGATACGCTTGTCTCCATCAGAGAAACCGCACTGGTCAGTGCCGCAAGAAGAACCAGCACGAAAAAGAGGATTCCTGCGCCGGTTCCTACTCCCATGGTTGCAAAAACCTTCGGCAGTGTGATAAACATCAGCGATGGCCCCGCCTGCAGAGTCTCCGGATTTCCGCCGGAAAAAGCAAACACAGCCGGAATGATCATAAGTCCTGCAAGGATGGCAATCCCTGTGTCAAAGATTTCCACCTGTGTGGTAGACTGTTCCATATCCAGCTTCTTATGCATATAGGAACCATAGGTATATAAGATACCCATTGCAATAGAAAGCGAATAAAACATCTGACCCATGGCTGTCACAACTGTCATCCAGGAAAAATTCTTAAAGTTCGGAATCAGGAAATATTTTACTCCTTCCATAGCTCCTGGCCGTGTCATTGAATAAATGGCAACAATCACAGCCAGAACTACCAGAACCGGCATCATGATCTTTGACATAAGTTCTACGCCATTTTTTACGCCGCCAAGGATGATGGCAAATACCAGCACTGCAAACACCAGAAACCAGGCTTCCACCTGCCAGGAATCCGCAATAAAACTTCCAAAATAACCATCTTCGGAAACCTTCTGCACATTTCCTCTTAAATACTCCACCAGATACTTGATAACCCATCCACCGATGGTGCTGTAATACGGCACGATCAGCATCGGGATCACGGCGTTCAGCCATCCACCGATCTTAAACGGTGCGCTCTTTCCAAAATGTTCAAATGCTCCGACCGGACTCTTACGCGTCATTCTTCCCAACGCTGTCTCCGACATGATCAGCACATATCCAAATGACACGGTCAGCAGGATATAAACCAGCAGGAACATTCCTCCGCCGTACTTCGCCGCCAGGTAAGGAAAACGCCAGATATTTCCCAAACCTACCGCAGATCCGGCAACAGCCAGCACATAACCGATCTTCCCGGAAAAACGTCCCCGCTGATGATGGCTGTGACCGGATTTTTTCACTTCACTCATCCATAAAACCCTCCTTAAATTCCTGTGTAAAAAAAACTCCCACAGGATCGCGCCTATGGGAAGTCCGTATGATAATATAGTATCAAAAAATGGGGGAAATGTCAAAAGAAAGGATAATGTCCTTTTCTTACATAAAAAACCCCAGGAACCATAGGTTCCCAGGGTCTGATGTTCTGATATTCGATATGTCGGTCTGATTATCGCTTGGAGAACTGCGGAGCTCTACGAGCAGCTTTGAGACCGTATTTCTTACGCTCTTTCATACGTGGATCACGTGTAAGGAATCCAGCAGCTTTAAGAGCTGGTCTGTAGTCGTTGTCTGCCTCGAGAAGGGCTCTGGAAAGGCCATGACGGATTGCTCCAGCCTGTCCTGTGTATCCACCGCCGCGAACGTTAACGATCACGTCGAATTTACCCTCTGTCTCTGTTAAAGCCAGTGGCTGACGAACGATAACTTTCAGAGTCTCAAGTCCGAAGTACTCATCGATGTCTCTTTTATTGATAGTGATTTTACCTGTTCCAGGTACCAGGTAAACTCTTGCGATTGATTTCTTTCTTCTTCCTGTTCCGTAGAATTTTGCGCTAGCCAATGTTTTCTACCTCCTATTAAAATGTTAAAACTTCAGGCTTCTGAGCCTCATGTTTGTGCTCTGGTCCTGCGTATACGAAAAGTTTCTTGTTCATAGCTCTTCCAAGAGGTCCTTTCGGAAGCATTCCCTTAACTGCGAGCTCGATAACCTTCTCAGGTTTCTTTGCTAACATTTCTTTTAATGTGGTTTCTTTCATTCCACCAACATAGTCGGAGTGGTTATAATAAATCTTCTGCTCAAGCTTCTTGCCTGTAACTTTGATCTTATCAGCGTTTACAACGATTACATAATCTCCTGTGTCAACGTGCGGTGTAAACTGAGGTTTGTTCTTTCCTCTTAAAACACTTGCAACACCGGATGCCAGACGTCCCAGAGTGCAACCCTCTGCGTCAACTACATACCATTTTCTTTCGATTTTATCCGGATTAGCCATATAAGTCTGCATGGTCCTACCTCCTGTTATTTATCAACGATAATGTCTCTCAAACCGCGGTACTTCCGCGAAAAAAAAGTAAATGGAAACGCGGGTGCAAAATAAATCGCGGAAATGTCCGAAACCGCTGATAAAATGCCGTCGCCGGGGCTATTGGCTCTAGCATCTTCGCACTACGTCACATTGAGTTATTATATTATAAGGTACCTTGGCTGTCAACTGTTTTTTCTTGTAATTTTCAACAAAATTCCTGTTTTCTCACCTTCCGGTAAACTACGATCTGATACAGCACAACGCTGATCCAGCCGATCCCTGTGGCAAAGGCGACAGCCTCAAGCCCCATCCTGCCGATCAGAAGATAGGACAGAACCACACGGATGGAAATATGCAGTGTGCTTCCGATCACCGGAACGGAAATCTTTCCGATTCCACGGAAGAATCCCACCCCTGCGTTTCCGATGAAATTCAGGATGTAAAAGACAGATACCACATTCATATACAGAACTGCATTTTTCATTACAGTTTCTGACGGATTTCCCATAAGAAGCTGTACTGCTCCTCTTGTCAGAGCTGCCTGCAGTGCCGACAAAATGATGACAAATACGATCATCAGCCCAAGCCCCTGATGAAATCCTTTCAGCGCTCTCTTTTTATCTCCTGCGCCACGGTTCTGGGCCACAAATACAGAGATGGCTGTGGAACCGCTGTCTCCGAAGGAATTGGAAAATCCTTCGATCCTGGTGGTCGCCGTATATGCGGAAATGATCTCTGTTCCGCCGGAGTTTACCGCTCCCTGGACCAGCATCTTTCCAATGTAAATGCTGGACTGGTGAAGTGCCGACACAGCACCGAAATTTGCTGTTCTCTTCAGAAGCGGCAGATCCATCCCCATATCTTTCCGTCTGAAGAAGAAAATGGGATGTTTTTTCCTCATGATCCACAGACATACGCCTGCGGAAAAAAGCTGGGCGATCACAGTTGCCAGAGCGGTTCCGGCAGTTCCCATATGCAGTCCCGGTACAAAAGCAACATCCAGTGCCAGATTCATGCACATGGCAATAAAAAGAGTCCACATCGGCGTTTCCGTATCTCCGGCAGCCCGGAGCACTGCAGAGCACCAGTTATAAAGGAAGGTGGCAGGAAGTCCGATAAAAATGATCTGAAGATAAGCCACAACATAAGGCTCTACCTCCGGCGGTGTCTGGATCAGGCCCAGCATCGGATACAGAACCAGAAGGCTTACAATACTCAAAACAATGGTAAAGCCCCCTCCCGCGCTCAGCGAAAGGAAGCTTTCTTTTCGAAGTTTTTCATAATTTTTCTGCCCGTAGAGTTCTGCAAAAATAATGGACATTCCATTACATCCACCATTGAGGATAAAGATAAACAGGTTCATGATACTGCCTGCAACGCCAATGCCTGCAAAGGCTTCTGTTCCCACATATCTTCCCACAATAAAAGAATCTATGGTGTTGTAAAACTGCTGCAGGATATTTCCCAGTACCAGAGGAATGGTCAGTGCGATCAGTTCACTCTTAATATTTCCATGCAGCAGATCCTGCGTATTTTTCATTTCAGTGCCTCTTTTTCGTACCTTTTTCAGAAAAACTCGATTCCCATCAGGGTCAGTCCCTGAGCCGGAGCTGTTGGACCTGCCGCAGCCCGGTCACAGGCTTTGAGGATCTTATCCATCCGTTCCGGAGGATACTGTCCGTTTCCAATCTCGATCAGGGTTCCGGAAATGATACGCACCATATTGTAAAGGAATCCGGTTCCGGAAACACGGATGGTCACCATATCCCCGTCTCTCCACACGTCCATGGAAGTAATCGTTCGGATAGTTGTCTTCACCTGGGCACCGGAACCACAGAAACTGGCAAAATCATGGCGCCCGATCAGATAGGAGGTTGCCTCCTTCATCTTATCCACATCCAGCTTGTAATGATAGAAATACGAATACAGTCTTTCTGTGGGAACCGGGAATTTCCGGTTCAGGATACGGTACTCATATGTTTTTTCACTGTCACAGTAACGGGGATGAAAATCCGGTTCCACCTCTTCAGAAAGCTGGATACGGATATCTTCCGGAAGTCTCTGGTTCAGTGCATAGGAAAATTTTTCCCCGGGGATCCTGGACTCGGTATCAAAAACCGCCACATTTCCAAGAGCATGTACCCCTGCATCTGTACGGCTGGCACCGATGGTCTCAATCTTTTCTCCAAGCAGCTCACTTAAGGTATCGTTTAAGACACCCTGAATGGTCGTTCCGTTTGGCTGTGTCTGCCAGCCGGAATAATGCGTTCCATCGTAAGCCACTACAAGTCCTACTCGTTTCATAAAATAATATACCTCCTGATGCAGACATCTTCTGACACTGCTTATCCATAGCTGAATACTCACAGTCTCACAGGAATCCGCCTGGCTCGGTTACAGTCCCACTACACGGAACACAACACCAACTGCAAGATAGGCCGCAAGGATCACAAATGCAATGTAATCTCTCTTTTCATAATGCAGCGGTTTCATCTGGGTTCTGTGATCGCCGCCATGATAACATCTGGCTTCCATAGCCATGGCAAGGTCATTGGCACGGCGGAACGCGGAAATAAACAGCGGAACAAGAAGGGGTACCATGTTTTTTGCCTTCTGGATCAGGTTTCCGTTTTCGAAATCCGCACCTCTGGCGATCTGTGCCTTCATGATCTTATCGGTCTCCTCCAGAAGGATCGGAATAAAACGAAGGGCAATGGACATCATCATGGCGATCTCATGAACCGGCACACGGATCTTGTTCAGCGGACGGAGAAGTCTCTCCAGACCGTCGGTAAGATGATTCGGTGTGGTAGTCAGCGTCATGATAGATGATCCGATCACAAGATAAACAAGACGGATTGCCATTCTTCCTGCAAGAACAAGGCCTTCCTTTGTAACCTTGATGATTCCGAAACGCCACAGCACTTCACCTGGCGTCAGGATAATGTTGAACACAACGGTGATCAGAAGGATCATCACGATGGCCTTCAGACCTTTGAACATGAATTTCACAGGAACTTTGGAGATTGCAATCATAGCTACCAGAAATAAGGTTGCCACTGCATATCCAAGAAATGTATGGAACAGGAACACAGAGATCAGAAATCCCAGAGTTCCCAGGAATTTGGTCCGTGGGTCCAGTCTGTGAAGAACGGATTTGGCCGGGTAATACTGGCCAATGGTAATATCTCTGATCATTTTTCCGCCCCTCCTTCTTTCAGCAATGGAGAACCTGCCGCTTTCAGCGCAGCAAGAATGCTGTTTCTGGCTTCCTCCACTGTTGTGGCATCTGCATCCACAGAAAGTCCGTGCTCCTTCAGAGCATGCATGATATAAGTGATCTGCGGTGCGGCAAGTCCCATGGTTTCCAGTTCTTTATAATGGGAAAAAACCTTCTTGGGCTCATCATCAAATACCGCTTCTCCGTGGTTCATAACAATGAGACGTTCCACATATTTCGCAATATCTTCCATGCTGTGGGACACCAGAACAATGGTGATTCCTCTCACTTTATGAAGTTCTGCGATCTGGTCCAGGATATCATCCCTGCCTTTCGGGTCAAGGCCTGCTGTAGGCTCATCCAGGATCAGGATCTTCGGATTCATGGCAAGTACGCCTGCGATAGCTACTCGTTTTTTCTGGCCACCGGAAAGCTCGAAAGGAGATTTTTTAAAATTGGACTCTTTTACTCCAACCTGTGTCAGTGCCTGTTTTGCCTCTTTCTCTGCTTCCTCTCTGGAAAGTCCCTGGTTCATGGGACCAAAGCATACATCAGAAAGCACATCGTTTTCAAAGAGCTGATGCTCCGGATACTGGAACACCAGGCCGACTTCACTTCGGAGCTGCTTCCGGTCGTATTTTTCCGCCCACACATCTTCTCCGTTATAGAGAATCTGGCCGGATGTGGGCTGTACCAGTGCGTTCAGATGCTGGATCAGCGTGGATTTTCCGCTTCCTGTGTGTCCGATGATCCCGATAAACTGGCCATCCGGGATCACCAGGCTGACATCTTTCAGCGCATGGCTCTCATAAGCCGTCCCGGGGCTGTAGGTATAGGTTACATTTTTTAATTCGATTGACATAATGCGCTCACCAGCTCCTCTGTAGTCAGTATTCCATCCGGAACATCCACACCGGATTTCTTCAGTTCATATGCAAGAAGTGTCACCTGGGGTACATCCAGGCCGTATTTTTTGAGGGTATCCACCTGGGAAAAGATCTCTTTTGGATTTCCCTGCATCACAACATTTCCACTGTCCATGACATAGACACGGTCTGCATGGATCACTTCCTCCATGTAATGCGTGATCAGGATAACGGTTACTTTTTCCTTACGGTTCAGTTCCCTCACAGCCTCCAGAACTTCTTTCCGTCCGTTGGGGTCCAGCATGGCGGTTGGCTCATCCAGAATGATACATCGCGGACGCATGGCCATCACACCGGCAATGGCTACACGCTGTTTCTGGCCTCCGGAAAGTTTGTTTGGTGACTGATAGCGATAAGCTGTCATGCCAACTTTTTCCAGGCTGTCATTCACCCGTTTCCAGATATCATCCGTAGGGATTCCCATATTTTCCGGGCCAAACCCCACATCTTCTTCCACAACAGTTCCTATGATCTGGTTGTCCGGATTCTGAAATACCATTCCAGCCTTCTGGCGTACTTTCCAGAGTTTGGTCTCTCTGGCAGTATCGATCCCGTCCACCAGCATGGTTCCCTCTGTTGGGATCAGAAGCGCATTCATATGCTTCGCCAGTGTGGATTTTCCAGAGCCGTTATGTCCCAGAACTGCCACAAATTCTCCTGCTTCAATGTCCAGGTTTACATCATTGACTGCACGCTGCATGTCTACCACATTGCCATCGTCATCATATCTCTGATAGTCAAATCCCAGCTTGAGCGCCTTGATAATTCCCATCTTTTTGTTCTCCTTAATCCTCTGTAGCTGCCGGTTCAGCAAGTCCGGTCAACTCGTCGATCAGTGCCCATATCTCGTCTCTTCCCTGCTTGGTTTCTGCAGAAAAAGGAAGGATTTTTCCTTCTTTCGGAAGGCCCAATCCAATACGGATCTCCTTGAGGCTTTTTGCCACCTGGCTGCGTTTCAGCTTGTCAAGTTTGGTTGCGATGATCACCGGTTCATATCCGTTGTGGCAGATCCAGTCATACATCTGCTTGTCATTGGCAGAAGGTTTGTGGCGGATATCCACCAGAAGAAAAACTGCCCGGAGCTCTTTGGAATTATGAAGATAGCCCTCGATCATTTTTCCCCATTTTTCCTTCTCTGCCGCGGAGACTTTGGCGTAGCCGTAGCCTGGCAGGTCTACGAGATACATTGCTTCATTGATATTATAAAAATTGATGGTCTGTGTTTTTCCAGGCTGTGCACTGGTCCTTGCCAGGGCCTTGCGGTTCATCAGACCATTGATCAGGGAGGATTTCCCTACATTTGATTTTCCCGCAAAAGCTACCTCCGGCCTTCCTGTGTCCGGGATCTTGCTTGTGATTCCGCAGACAATATCCAGTGATACGTTTTTGATTACCATTCGTTGTTCCTCCCTTTTCTCGGAAAAGCCCTGTCCTGAAAAACAGGGCAGGGTTTTTTCTGTTTTTGTCTATGCAAGAGCTTCACCAAGAACTTCTTTCATATTGTCCACAAACTGGATATTCAGCCCCTGGATGATCTCTTTATCCATCTCCTCAATATCCGGACGGTTTTTCTCCGGAACAAGGACTTCTTTTATCTTTGCGTATTTGGCTGCAAGCAGCTTCTCTTTCAGTCCACCGATCGGAAGCACGCGGCCTCTTAAGGTGATCTCACCGGTCATGGCAAGATCCGCACGCACCGGTTTTTCGATAATTGCGGACAGCATGGCAGTTGCCATGGTTATACCTGCGGACGGGCCGTCTTTTGGAACAGCACCTTCCGGGATATGTACATGCATATCATGTTTCTGGAAAAATTCCGGATCGATCTTATACTGATCTGCTACAGAACGGATATAGCTGATGCCTGCCTGTGCAGATTCTTTCATCACATCGCCCAACTGTCCGGTGAGAAGCAGTTCTCCTTTTCCAGGCATGATGTTGACCTCGATCTGAAGGGTATCGCCGCCTACCTGTGTCCAGGCAAGGCCACGGGCAATTCCGATCTCATCCTTCTCATTGGCCATCAGATAGTTATATCGTTCTTTGCCAAGGAATTTGGAGATATTTCTGGATGTGACCACAACTTTATCCTTGCCTTCTTCCATAAGCGCACGTGCGGTCTTCCGGCAGATGCGTCCGATATTTCTCTCCAGGGAACGGACTCCGGCTTCCTTGGTATAGTTGTTGATCAACTTACCGAGAGCTGCCGGCTGGATCACCAGTTTTCCTTCCGGAATCCCGTTGATCTCCATCTGTTTCGGAATCAGATGTTCCCTTGCAATATGTTCCTTCTCATTCTCCGTATAGCCTGGAATTTCCATCAGTTCCATACGGTCAAGAAGAGGTCTCGGGATTCCCTGTACGTCATTGGCCGTTGCAATAAACAGTACTTCGGAAAGATCCTGAGGGATCTCCACATAGTGATCGTTGAACTTACTGTTCTGCTCCGGATCAAGGACTTCCAGAAGTGCCGCAGAAGTGTCTCCCTTATAGTCACTGCTGGTCTTGTCGATCTCGTCAAGAAGCATCAGCGGATTGCTGACTCCGGCTTCTTTCAATGCAACCGTGATCCTTCCGGGCATGGCGCCGACGTAGGTCTTTCTGTGTCCACGGATCTCCGCTTCATCACGGACACCGCCGAGACAGATGCGGACGTATTTTTTGTTCATGGCCTCCGCCACAGAACGGGCAATGGAAGTTTTTCCGGTTCCGGGAGGTCCCACCAGGCAGAGGATCGGGCTCTTTCCCTTGTGGGTCAGTTTCCGGACCGCAAGAAATTCCATGATACGCTCTTTAACATCTTTCAGTCCGTAGTGGCCTTCTTCCAGTACTTTCCATGCATTCTCAAGATCCTCGGAATCCTCGGATTTCTTATTCCACGGAAGTGCAAGAACAGTCTCCAGATAGCCTCTCTGTACCGTTGCCTCCGCTGCACTGGCTGCCATTCCTTTAAAACGGCTGATCTCCTTGGAAATCTTCTCTTTTACTTCATCGGATGCATCCAGCTCTTTCAGCTGTTTCTTAAACTCCTCGATATCATCTGCAGTATTATCCTCACCCAGTTCTTCACGGATAGTTTTGAGCTGTTCACGGAGGATATACTCTCTCTGATTCTTATCAATATGGGATTTCACCTTGCGCTGGAGATCTTTGGTGATATGGATCACTTCGATCTCGCTGCCAAGAAGTGCTCCCAGGATCTCATAACGGTCATTCAGAGACACTGCTTCCAGAAGCTTCTGCTTGTTCTGATAGGACATCGGAAGGTTCACCGCAATCTGGTCGATGGTCTCCTTAACATCCTCAATGGTCATGATCTGTGTTACCAGATCTTTGCTTATCTTTCCGCTCTCTCTGCAATATCTCTGGAAAAGTTCCCGGATGCTGCGAAGCATGGCATCTTTCACCGGTTCCGGATACTCCTCTTCCTGGGCGGTAACGATCTCACATTCCGCTTTCAGGTAGGGTTCTTCCTGCTCCAGGCTCAGTATTTCAGCTCTGTCCAGTCCTTCTACCAGAACCCGGTAAAGATCCTGCGGAAGTTTCACCACCTGCTTGATGTATGCAATGGTTCCTACCCGATACAGATCATCAAGTTCCGGTGTTTCCACTTCCGGGTCCTTCTGTGTCAGCAGAAAGACCTTCTGGTCATGGAGCATGGCTGCCTCCACGGCACGGATGGATTTCTCTCTGCTCACATCAAAGTGTACGATCATCTCCGGAAGGACCGTAGTCCCACGTAGAGCAATCATTGGCATTATATTGACCTGATTTGTCATTTATGTCATTCCCTTCATCAAGCTGTTTCCGGCTTGCCTTTCTTTCTCGAACGGGATGTTTTGTGTCCTGCTTTCTTGGCAGGAGACTTGGCCTCCCCGTGGATGATCTCCGGCTCTCCGGTTCCCTCCACTGCCTCTTTTGTGACGATACATTTACGGATGGTATCGTCAGAAGGTGTCTTGTACATCAGATCCATCAGGGTATGCTCCATGATGGCACGAAGTCCTCTGGCACCTGTTTTTCTCTCAAGAGATTTCCGGGCAACTGTCTCAAGTGCCTCATCCTGGAACTCAAGTTCCACACCGTCCAGCTCAAAAAGCTTGTCATACTGCTTGGTGAGGGAGTTCTTAGGCTCTTTTAAGATTCGGATCAGTGCTTCTTCATCCAGGGAATCCAGTGTCACAACAACCGGAACTCGTCCGATAAACTCCGGGATCAGACCGAATTTGATAAAGTCTTCCGGCATAACTTCTTTCAGGACTTCGCCTACATTGCGGTCTTCCTTCTCAGAAACCTCTGCTCCAAAACCAATGGACTTGGTATCCTGTCTTGCCTCGATGATCTTCTCCAGTCCGTCAAAAGCACCACCGCAGATGAACAGGATGTTTGTCGTATCGATCTGGATAAACTCCTGATGCGGATGCTTTCTTCCGCCCTGCGGCGGAACACTTGCAACGGTTCCTTCCAGGATCTTCAGAAGTGCCTGCTGTACGCCCTCACCGGACACATCTCTGGTAATGGAAGTGTTCTCGGATTTTCTTGTGATCTTGTCGATCTCATCAATATAGATGATTCCGTACTGCGCACGTTCAATATCGTAATCTGCTGCCTGAATGATCTTCAGAAGAATATTCTCAACATCCTCGCCAACATAGCCTGCCTCTGTGAGAGTAGTGGCATCTGCGATGGCAAAAGGAACATTCAGAAGTCTCGCCAGTGTCTGTGCAAGAAGTGTCTTACCGGAACCTGTAGGACCAAGCATCAGGATATTACTCTTCTGCAGCTCAACGTCCAGATTTCTGGAAGCAAGAATTCTCTTGTAATGATTGTAAACAGCCACAGAAAGTGCCTTCTTGGCATCGTCCTGACCAATGACATATTCATCCAGGATACTGTGGATCTCTTCCGGTTTCAGAAGGTTGATCCCTGTTTCGTAATCTGCTTCATGATCATACATATTGAATTCTTCTTCCATGATCTCGGAACAGATACCGATACATTCATCACAAATATACGCTCCATCCGGACCTGCGATCAGTTTCCGTACCTGGTCTTCGGTCTTATGGCAAAAGGAGCATCTTACCTTTCCTTCTCTTACTTTATCTGCCATATCTTTTTGTTTCCTTTCTAAACGTAAATGTCCGTCTCCCGCAGACATTTAAAATTCCTTTTTAAAGCAAGATAAGACTCCTGTGTCTTTACAGGAGTCTTTTCTTACGCATTATTTGTGGACTACAACACCATCGATCAGACCATATGCCTTCGCTTCTTCTGCTGTCATATAGTTATCACGGTCAGTATCTTTCTCCACAATCTCAAGAGGCTGTCCGGTATTCGCGGAAAGAATTTCGTTCAGCTTCTTTTTGGTTTTTGCGATCTGGTCAGCTACGATCTGGATCTCTGTAGCCTGCCCCTGTGCACCGCCTGATGGCTGGTGGATCATGATCGTTGAATTCGGCAGTGCGTATCTCTTGCCTTTGGCACCGGAAGACAGGAGGAAAGCTCCCATGCTGGCTGCCATTCCAAGGCAGATTGTAGATACATCACACTTGATATACTGCATCGTATCATAGATCGCCATTCCGGCAGTTACAGAACCACCCGGACTGTTGATATAAAGCTGGATATCCTTGGAAGGATCTTCTGCTTCCAGGAAGAGAAGCTGTGCAACGATCAGGTTCGCACTGACATCGTTAACCTCTTCTCCAAGGAAAATGATTCGGTCCTTAAGAAGTCTTGAATAGATATCGTAACTTCTTTCTCCTCTGCTGGTCTGCTCAATGACGTAAGGTACTAAACTCATTTTGCCCTCCATTTCCGAGGTTTATTACGCCTCTACAGCTGCATCGGCAACTAATGTAACAGCTTTCTGAACAGCCATATCTTTCTTCATCTGCTCCATCTCGTTCTCACCGATGAGATCTTTTAATTTGTCTGCTTCCATCTTGTACATCTCTGCCATCTTGGAGATCTCTTCGTTAACCTCTTCCTCTGTTGGCTGGATGTTCTCTACCTCAGCGATCTTCTCAAGAACCAGTCTTGTCTGGATTCTCTTAAGAGCCTGTGGCTTCATGTCTTCCATCATCTTCTCAACGCTCTGACCTGTAAACTGGAAGTACTGCTCCATGGAAAGACCCTGGGACTGCATTCTTCTTGCGAAGTCGTCAAGCATCTGACGTGTCTGAGTCTCGATCATTGCCTCCGGAATATCCATCTGGGCATTCTCGATCACTTTATCTACTGCTGCGTCCTCTTTTGCACGACGAGCATCTTCTGCTTTTTTCTCTGTCAGGTTCTTCTTAACGTCTTCTTTGTACTCAGCAAGTGTATCAAACTCAGATACATCTTTAGCGAAGTCATCGTCAAGCTCCGGAAGCTCTTTCGCTTCGATCTTCTTAACGTCGCACTGGAATACTGCTTCCTTACCAGCGAGCTCTTTTGCCTGATACTCCTCAGGGAATGTTACTTTAACTTCTACATGGTCACCAGTCTTGGCACCGACAAGCTGCTCCTCAAATCCCGGGATGAATGTGTTGGAACCAAGTGTCAGCGGATAATCTGTTCCTTTACCGCCCTCGAATGCCTCTCCGTCTACGAAGCCCTCGAAATCGATAGTTGCTGTGTCGCCATTCTCGGCTGCGCGATCCTCAACTGTGATCGTTCTGGAGTTCTTCTCCTGCTCTTTCTTAAGCTCTGCCTCAACTTCCTCGTCTGTTACTTCTGTCTCAGACTTCGGAACCTCAAGTCCTTTATAGTCGCCAAGAGTTACCTCTGGTTTGGTAGCTACTTCTGCTGTAAAGATAAATGGTTTGCCAGGCTCAACCTGTGTTACATCGATCTTAGGCTGGGAAACGATCTCAAGATCACACTCAGCAAGTGCTTTGCTGTAATGCTCTGGGATCAGAGCGTTAGCAGCATCCTCAAGGAATACTCCCTTACCGTACATCTGCTCGATCATTTTTCTAGGAGCTTTTCCTTTACGGAATCCCGGAATGGAAATTCTGCCTTTTGCTTTCTGATATGCGTTCTGCATTGCTTTGTCAAGATCCTCGGCGGAAACCTCGATTGTAAGTTTCGCCATGTTTTTCTCCATTTTCTCAACCTGTAAACTCATGTTTCTTGTTCCTCCTTAATTATATCGAGTAAATACCTTATTATATAAATAGTTAACACTCGCATTTTATATATTTACAGTCATTTCTGTAGTATAGCATAATCACTGTAAAAACGCCAGTATTTTTTTCGCCATATATGGCTCTTATACCGCTGTAAATCCCCTGTTTTCCATAAAAATCTCGTTCAGAAGCAGTGCAGCTCTTCTGGTTTTCCTTCTTAACCGCAAAAACAGCTCTTCTTTAGTAAAAAATCTCTGTTGAATATACTACAGACTCTGCGATTTCCTCGGCTTTTGCTCTTCCCTCCAGCTGACGGATCAGAGAAAGACTGAAATCAATGGCTGTTCCAAGACCTCTGCTGGTAGTCACATTTCCGTCCACTACTACCGGCTCTAGGGAAGTTCTGGCGCTTGTAAGCTGCTCCATTACAGATGGATAAGATGTGGCATTTCTGCCTTTGAGGAAGCCAAGTCTCTCGAATACACCCGGAGCTGCACAGATAGCTGCCACCTTGCCGCCTTTCTGGTAAAATGATGTGAGAAGCCCGGTCAGCGGTTTGTATTCCTCCAGATATTTTGTTCCTGGCATTCCTCCCGGGATCACAAGCATGTCCGCATCAGAGAAATCACACTCTGAAAATGTGCAGTCTGTAAGAATATTGATTCCATGAGAGGTTCTGATCTCTCTGGTTTCTTTAATAGATACTGTCTGGATGTCGATTCCTGCTCTCCGCATCAGATCTACCACAGTCAGTCCCTCGATATCTTCAAATCCGTCTGCGAAAAAAATATATACTTTGCTCATAATGTTTTCCGTCCTTTCTTTTTATATTATTCCGGTGCTGTCCGGAGGTTTTTCCATTCCCTTTCATAATGCTTTTTTCCATAAAAAATGTCAAGAAAATTTGCAGGGTAAGTCCGTTGCAAATTATATTTTTTTCATGTAAACTGAGGGCAGTATATTTACAGGAGGAATCGGTTATGGAAATTGAGCGTAAATTTCTTATTAAAAAAGAAAATCTGCCGGAAAACCTGGCTTCTTATCCCTGCCATCGAATCGAGCAGGGTTATCTCTGCACCTCACCGGTGGTCCGCATCCGAAGACAGGACGATGACTATTTTCTCACTTATAAATCCAAAGGACTGATGAGCCGTGAGGAATATAATCTTCCGCTCACCGCAGAAGCTTATGAACACCTGAAACCCAAGGCAGATGGAATCCTCATCACAAAAGACCGCTACGTGATCCCGGAAAAAGGCGGACTTTTTATCGAACTGGATATCTTTCACGGAGAATATGAGGGCGTTCTTCTGGCTGAAGTGGAATTTCCCACAGAGGAAGCAGCCAATGCCTACACCGCGCCGGAATGGTTCGGTGAAGATGTGACTTATTCTACAAAATATCATAACAGCACTATGAGCCAGGGCTGGTAAATGCGATCGCTGTTTGCAGATTCTGCCAGCTCTCAATACCATTGCTGTCACTCCGTGGCCTGTATCTGAAATCACACTTGTATTTCTCATTTGCAGTGCTATAATTAGTGATGCAGGCAGATATAGTTCATTGGTAGAACATCAGCTTCCCAAGCTGAGGAGGCGGGTTCGATTCCCGTTATCTGCTTTCATTGCCAAAGAAGGCACGCGAGTCAGGCGTGTCTTTTTTTATAAATGATTTTAAGGAGGATTTTATTATGAAGATCGGATTTATCGGATGTGGAAATATGGGTTCTGCCATGATCGGCGGTATTCTCCGTCAGGGGATTTTTTCCAAAGAGGACATCATTGTTTCCAACCTTACCCCCGAGGGAAAAGCACGCAGTGAAAAAAATCTCGGCGTTGTCACCACTCTGGATAACAAGGAGGTCGTCAGATCTGCAAAAACTGTTGTTCTTGCCGTAAAGCCTCAGTTTTATGAGGAGGTTCTGGACGAAGTCCACGACAGCCTTACTGAAGAACACACCATTATCGGCATTGCCCCAGGCAAAACCCTTGCATGGCTGGAAGAAAAGGCCGGTCTTCCTCTGAAAGTTGTCCGTTTTATGCCTAATACCCCGGCGCAGGTCGGTGAGGGAATGACTGCTGTATGTGCCAATGAACGGGTTTCACAGGAGGAACTTGCTGAGATTCTTAAGATCACAGACAGCTTCGGATGTACGGAAGTGATCCCGGAACGTCTGATGGATGCGGCCGGTGCTGTAGGTGGCTGTGCACCGGCTTATGTGTTTATGTTCATCGAAGCTATGGCTGATGCCGCTGTCAGCCAGGGAATGCCTCGTAAACAGGCCTACAAGTTCGCTTCCCAGACTGTTCTTGGCAGTGCAAAAATGGTTCTGGAAACCGGACGTCATCCGGGAGACCTGAAAGACATGGTCTGCTCCCCTGCCGGAACTACCATCGAGGGTGTACGTACCCTGGAGAAGAATGGTTTCCGCAGTGCTGTGTTTGAAGCGCTTACTGCTGCTGCTGAGAAGGGTAAAAAATTATAATTTTTTGAAAGCATCTAACGGTCAGGCAGCCAAATATCCTCCGCCTGATCTGATCAGATTCAGCATTGTTACTGACATGAAAAAACTCCGTGTCATTCTGCCGTCATGCAGACTTCACGGAGTTTTTCTGTCTTATGTCAGCTATAGGATCTGATGGGATCTGCAATGCAGCTTCTATTTGCATGCAGGATCATCTCAGCTGTTTTTCTGTCTGCTCATGACTTTACAGAAGTTCGATCAGCGCATCAATATCCTCCATCTTCGTTCCCCAGCTTGTGGCAAAACGGATCACTGTATGATCTTCATCATATTTCTCCCAGAAATCAAACTGAACTTTTTTGCCCAGTTCTTCTTTCTTTTTATTTTCCAGAACTACAAACTGCTGGTTTGTGGGAGAATCCAGATATAACTGATAGCCTTTTTCCTGAAGGGCTTTTTTCAGTTTCATGGCTGTCTCGATGGCATTTTTGCTGATCTTTGTATACAGATCATCGGTAAACAGCGTATCAAACTGGATTCCCAGAAGACGTCCCTTTGCAAGAAGGGCACCCTGCTGTTTTACCATGGTCATGAAATGCTTCGGAGCTTTTTTCGTAAAAACGACTGCCTCTCCGCAAAGTGCGCCTACCTTGGTTCCACCGATATAGAATACATCGGTATATCTGGCGATATCTTCCAGTGTCACATCTGTCTCCGGGCTTACCAGGCCGTAGCCAAGTCTTGCTCCGTCCAGAAACAGTGGAAGATCGTATTTATGGCATACCTCGGAGATTTCTTCCAGTTCCTTCTTTGTATAAAGGGTTCCGTACTCGGTCGGATGGGAAATATAGACCATTCCCGGAAATACCATATGCTCATGGTTCGCATCCCCATAAAAGGTTTCCACATAGTCCGTGATGCTCTCTGCGCTGATCTTTCCATTTTTTTCCGGAAGTGTCAGCACTTTGTGGCCTGTGTATTCAATCGCGCCTGCTTCATGACAGCCTACATGACCTGTCTGTGCCGCAAGGACTCCCTCATAACGGTTCAGGACAGATGCGATGATCGTTGCATTGGTCTGGGTTCCTCCCACCAGGAAATACACCTCTGCATCCGGACAGCTGCAGGCTTTTCGGATCTTTTCTTTGGCAGAATCGCAGTATTTATCCGTGCCGTAACCGGAAAGCTTCTCCATATTGGTTTCCAGAAGTTTCTGCAGGATCGCCGGATGAGCGCCCTCGCAGTAATCATTTACAAAATATAACATCTCACATGCTCTCCTCATCTGTATTTTTTGCAATCTTTTTTAAGTATAAATCCCGGAAAATGTTTCTGTCAACCGGCATTGCTCTGTATACTTCTGAAGCTTTTTCACTTTTCTTTTACTGCGTTCTTTGCATATTCCGTCTGCACCAGTTCTTCATACTCTGCACGTTCGCCTAGCTCTCCTGCATCTTCCAGGATATCCTGCAGAAGCTCAAAGCTGTCTTTCTTAAAGATCAGATTTTCTTTCCAGGTGTCCTGATCATAGTACCGCTTCACAATGGTAGTGATCGTGTCGATATCTGTTTCTTTAAACTGGGGTGCGATCACTTCTGCGATCTCCTCCGGCGTATGACTCTGCACATAGTCCATACCTTTCTGAAGTGCATTTGTGAATTTCTGGATGATCTCCGGGTTTTCTTTCATGTAACTTGTTTTTACACTGTAAGATGTGTAAGGCACATACCCGGATGCTTCCCCAAGCGATGCCACCACATGGCCTGCGCCTTCTTTTTCCAGAATTGTGGCAGATGGCTCAAACTCTACGGTATACGCCGCAGAATCATCCCCTGTAAAAGCCGCCGCCGTGGAACCGAAATCAATACTCTGGTCAATGGTCAGATCTTTCTGCGGGTCAATGCCGTTTTTCTTCAGGATATATTCAAATACCATTTCTGGCATACCACCTTTTCGCCCGCCAAGAACTTTCTTTCCTTTCAGATCTTCCCACTTGAAATCCGGCATCTCTTCTCTTGCAACAAGAAAATTTCCCGCGCGTTGGGTCAGCTGGGCGAAGTTCACGGCCGGATCGGTTGCCCCTTCCTGACAGGCATAGATGGATGCTTCCGCTCCCATAAATCCAATATCCGCTTCCCCGGAGATCAGCGCAGTCAACACTTTATCTGCTCCGAATCCAGTTACCAGTGTAAGATCCAGACCTTCTTCTTCAAAATATCCTTCTTCGATTGCCACATACTGCGGCGCATAGAAAATCGAATGGGCTACTTCATTCAATGTAACCTTCGTAATCTTCTCCTCTGCCCCGTCCTTCTTAGCAGCAAAAGCCGTCATCGGCAGCGCGGTCACCGCCAAAACCACTGCTGCCGTCAGTGAAATCCATTTTTTATTTTTCATGCAGATACTCCTTTAAGAAACTTCTGCTGTTAGGATATGCATAAAGGTCCTAAAAGGTTCAAATTCAAAGGTATTATCCGTTTTCTCAGTCTCTTCTGCCCTGTTTGGACTGGATCTTGTCTTCGTACATCTTAACATGATCAGTGCCAGTACAACACTGAGAACCAGCACAACAAGGATCACATGCTTCTGAAGGAACTGTCTCACATTCATTTCCGGATTTGCATAATCTTCCGCGATCCAGTAACTGCCGTAAACAGGAAAAATCGTATCAACTTCTCCCTGCAAAAGAGCAGTTTCCATCTCATCATATAATTCCGGACTTTTTTTGCTGACTGCAAAATAGTATGGGGAATATCCGATCTTCACAATGGAATTCCAGAGATATTTGGAAATTTCTTTCTCCGCAACCGTTGTGGAAACAATGGCATCCAGCTTACCGCTGTTCATGTCTGCATATCTCTGCTCACTGCTCTCATAAAGCTCGACCTGGCATTTCACATTGTTTTTCTCACACCACTCCTGAAAAAGATCTACCTGCACACTGCCTTTGTTGATTCCCACTTTGGCATTCTCAAGCGTAGAAAGATCGGTTGATTTCCATGATGCAATGCCGGGTTATCCTGCGTCAACATAATTTCCGTTAAGAAATCCTGCTGTGCTTTTTTTCTCAAAAATATTGTCACGTCATGAATCATATGTTAAAATATGCAACGAAACTGGTTCGAAAACCTCCCAGTATAAAAAACTAGGCAAAGTAAAAAAAGAATTTCCGGCTGCACGTATACACAATCTGCAGTCTTTTTACGGATGCTTTTGTTTATTGGAGGTGATAAACAAAAGCATTTTTTTTGCTTTGACACAAGTTGGAAAGGAACAAAATGAACAAACGAAAAATCATCATTGACTGCGACCCGGGAATTGATGACAGCCTGGCCATCATGCTGGCTCTTACATCACCGGAAATCGAAGTACTTGGAATCACCATTGTCTGCGGAAATTCCCCCGTGGAAATGGGATTCGAAAACGCAAAAAAGATCCTGAAGCAGATGAACCGGCTGGATGTGCCGGTCTATATGGGGGAACCCAGACCTTTGAAGCGGGATTACGTAAACGCTCTGGATACTCATGGCGCTGACGGGCTCGGCGAAAGCTTTCTGCCCGAGGTCCCCGGATATCAGCAGGAAATCGGTGCTGTAGATTTTCTCTCCAAGGCGCTGATAAAAGAAAAAGTCTCCGTGATCGCCCTGGGTCCCATGACAAATCTTGCACGCCTGATCCAGAAAGCCCCGGCAGCTTTTAACCAGATCGAGGAACTGGTATCTATGGGCGGTTCTTTTAAAAGCCACGGAAACTGTTCCCCTGTTGCAGAGTATAACTACTGGTGCGATCCGGATGCTGCCGCACTGGTCTATGACACCCTTCACCAGAATGGAAAAATGATCCACATGATCGGTCTTGATGTGACAAGAAAGATCGTTCTCACTCCTACTCTTCTGGAATATATCTGTCGTCTGAATAAAGAGACCGGAGAATTTATCCGAAAGATCACGAAATTTTATTTTGACTTTCACTGGAAATGGGAGCATATCATTGGCTGTGTCATCAATGATCCACTGGCAGTGGCATACTTCCTGAATCCAGATATCTGCCAGGGTTTTGATTCCTATGTACAGATTGAAACCGGAGGCATTACTCTCGGACAGTCCGTTGTAGATTCCATGAATTTTTATCGAAAAACTCCAAATACAAAAGTACTGACCGAAGTAGACGTATACGCATTCTTCCAGCTGTTCCTCTCCAGGATTCTTGGCCTGGAACCGGAAAAACTGGATATTTTGCAGGATTTAATATAAGGAGTGACTGAATATGAAAACAGAAAAAATAAACGTACAGAAAATCTGCCTGATTGCTTTCGCCATCTGCATTAATTTCGTAGGCGGACAGATCGCGCTTTTTCTGAAACTCCCCATTTATCTCGACAGTATCGGTACTGTGTTTATCGCTTCCATTCTTGGACCGTTTTATGGTATGCTTCCCAATCTGATCAGCGGCTTGTTAATGGGAATGACCGTAGATGTTTATTCTCTGTATTATGCTCCGGTGGGAATCGTTCTCGGTTTTGTGACCGGTCTTGTATACCGGAAATTTCAGCCGAAAAAATGGCAGATCTTTCCGGCGGCCATTGCGATCACCCTTCCGTCAACTCTGATCAGCTCCTGCATCACTGCATTTTTGTTCGGCGGGATCACCTCTTCCGGTTCCTCCATTCTTGTACAGCTTCTCGCAAAAACACCTCTTGGAATGGTCGGAAGCTGTTTTGCAGTCCAGTTTATCACCGATTACATTGACAGAATTCTCTGTCTTGCACTGGCAGCTGTCCTGATGGGAGCATTGCGAAAAAGTATGAAAGAGAGTTTTATCCGATGAAAATTTTAATTACAGGTACCAGCTCCGGGATCGGAAAGGGATGTGCGGAGTTTTTTCTGAAAAAAGGCCATGAAGTCTATGGCTTCGATAAAAATACCGCCACGATCACTCAGCCCGGATATACACATTTCTGCCTGGATATCCGGGATAAGGATTCCTACCCGGAACTCCCTCCTGTAGATATCCTGATCGACAATGCAGGAACCCAGGACGGAAATGACATTGACGTAAACTTAAAAGGAACCATTTCCATTACCGAACATTACGGAATCCACCCTGATATTTACTCTATTGTGATGATCGGCTCAGCAAGCGGACATACCGGCTCCGAATTCCCGGAATATGCAGCCAGCAAGGGTGGCGTTCTGGCCTATGCCAAAAATGTGGCAATGCGGATCGCGCCTTACCAGGCCACCTGCAACAGCCTGGATTTCGGCGGCGTCATGACAGAGCTGAACCGTCCGGTGATGGAGGACAAAAAACTCTGGGATCAGATCATGGATCTGACTCCGCTGAAGCGGTGGATGACTGTGGATGAAGCTGCAGAATGGATTTATTTTATGGCTGTAAAAAACCGCTTCTGTACAGGCCAGAATATTCTCATCGATGGCCTGGAAGCCGGAAACTGCAATTTTATCTGGCCGGATGAAACGTGAGATTTCTCTTAACACCGCCAGACGCTCCACAATATAAAAATCTCCTCTGCCGTCTATTCTGATCTGTGTTATAATAGACCTCATAATACTGGCGTTCCGGTCTATCACTATGCCAAGCAGGCAGATGCCATCTGTCCATAAACACAGGATACATTTCCGGAACGCTGTCAACAGGAGGAAATCGTTATGAATATTAAAGAAGAAATCCATTCATTATCAGAAGAAATGCTCACAAACCTTGGCAGACTGGTTGCCATCGACTCCCAGCTCGGCACACCTGCCGAAGGAAAGCCTTTCGGTGAAGGCCCTGCAAAAGCCCTGGAAGAAGGTCTCAAGATTGCCGATGAGCTTGGTTTTAAAACCGTAAACCTGGACAACTACTGTGGCTATGCAGAAATGGGTGAGGGCGATGAGATCGTTGGAATCGCCGGACATCTGGATATCGTGCCAGTGGGTGGTGACTGGACTTATGATCCATTTAAGCTTACCCGTGAAGGCGACCATGTATACGGACGTGGAACTACCGATGACAAAGGTCCGATTCTGGAAGCGCTCTACGCCATGAAGCTTCTCCGCGACCACGGTGTAAAACTGAACAAAAGAGTCCGCCTGATCATGGGCTGCAACGAAGAGACCGGTTCCAGATGTATGGCTCACTATAACCAGGTAGCCGAAGAGCTCTCCTGTGGTTTCACACCGGATGCCAATTTCCCATGTATCCACGGCGAAAAGGGACAGCTGGGTATGATGGCCTACTCCAAAAACACCAGGATCCTTTCCATGAACGGCGGTTTTGTTTCCAATGCAATGTGCGACACCTGCACAACTGTTATTCCCGCCGAAGATGATCTGAAAGAAAAGCTGGAAGCAGCACTTTCCCATACAAAGCTCCAGGAATACAAAGTAACTGAAGAAAATGGTGAGCTTACCATCTACGCCAAAGGTGTTCCGGCTCATGCCAGCACCCCGCACCTGGGAGTCAATGCTGCAGGTGTAACCTTTGAATGCCTGGCAGAGGCAGGATTTGAAGATGATTTTGTAAAATTCTATAACTCCCATATCGGCACTGCCTGTGACGGTTCCGGCATCGGTCTGAAATTTGCGGATGAATACGGAGATCTGACCCTGTGCAACGGAATCGTAAAAACAGAAAACGGCGTGATCTCCTGCACCATCGATATCCGTGTCCCGGTTACTCTTAAGGAAGCAGAGATCCGCAAAATGTGTGAGGACAAACTGGAGGATAAAAACGGACGTATTGAGATCAACAACGTTGTTGCCCCATTATTCTTCCCAAGAGAATCTCCACTGGTAAATGCCCTGTACAAAGCTTATACAGATGTAACCGGCGACACAGAGCACAAACCAATGGTCATCGGCGGCGGCACTTACGCAAAATCCCTCAAAAACATCATCGCCTTCGGACCTGAAAAAGAAGGAATCGACTATCGCATCCACGGAGCCGATGAATTTATTCTGGTATCCGGTATGGAAGAAGCAGTCCTGATCTATATGGAAGCCATCAGAAATCTGCTTGCGATCTGAAAAATACTATAGAAAGATAGGAGAATTTTTATATAAAAGCACATAAATACTGGTCACTTGGAGCATTGCTCTGCATGACAGGTTCTTTTTACACAGGCTACAGAAAATTCATGAAAGCACACAAATATTTCTCTTTCGGCACACTGTTTTGTATGATCATGGCTATCTGGTCCGGTCACAAAATGATCACTCCCTCAAAAAGATCGCAGGAAAAAGAATGTCCTGCTGACAACAAATAACTGCAAATATGAAATTAAAATTGATCGCACTTGATATTGACGGTACACTTACCAACGATGAGAAAAAAATCACAGCAGATACCCTAAGCACACTTCTGAAATTTCAGGAACAGGGAATCCGGGTAATGCTGGCTTCTGCCAGACCTGTACCCGGACTTTATTCTGCTGCCAGTGAGCTGCGCCTTGGTGACCACCACGGCATCCTCATGGCCTACAACGGCGGAAAAGTCGTAGACGCCACAGACGGACAACTTCTTTCACAAACCCATATGGACCTTAATAAAACCCGGGAACTTCTCCGTTTTCTGGAAGCGCTTCCTGTCACTGTAATCCTGGACGACGGCGAACGCTTCTATGTGGAAGATGCTCATGGATATAAGGTGGAATACGAATGCTGGAACAATCAGATGGACTGCACAGAAGTCGATAACCTTGCAGATTTTCTGGATTTTTCCCCGGTAAAGCTTCTCCTATCTGTTGACCCGGATGAAATCCTGAACATTCAGGATTTCATCCGCAGCCATCTTCCCGATGATCTCTGTGTTGTCCGCACGGCACCTTTTTATCTGGAAATCATCCCGGTTTCCATCAATAAGGGAAAAGCTCTTCTTGATGTGTGCAGCCGCCTTTGTATCGATCCGGCTGACACGGCAGCATTCGGTGATTCCGAAAATGACATCCCTATGCTCCAGGCTGCCGGCTGTGGTGTTGCCATGGGTAATGCGGAAGATGCGGTAAAGGCTGTCGCTGATAAGGTTACACTGTCCAATAATTCGGACGGTATCGCCCATGCACTTCGTGAACTGATAATGTAACAATTGTTTTCCTATTTCCATACTGGTATAATACGAAAAGACTTTTCAGTATCACGGAGGAAAAAATATCTATGGAACTTTTATTTCTGGCGCTGTTTGCAGCCAGTCTGATCGCATGTGTAGTCACCGGTGCTTCTGTTGTTTTTGCCCTGATATTCGGGTACATTCTGTTCTTTTCCTATGGACTGATCCATGGAAAAAGTGTAAAAGAGATGCTTCGTTTTTCCCGGAACGGAATTTTCACAGTAAAAAATGTTCTGCTGACTTTGTTGCTGATCAGTATGCTCACAGCGATCTGGCGTGCCTGTGGTTCCATTGCCTATATCGTATATTATGCATCTGCCATCTGTACTCCTTCCGTGATGCTGCTGGCGTCTTTTCTTCTGTGCTGTCTGATCTCTTTCCTTACGGGAACCTCCTTTGGAAGTGCCGCCACCATCGGCGTGATCTGTATGACTATGGCCAACAGTATGGGTATTCCTCCTTTTCTTACCGGCGGTGCGATCCTGGCCGGGATTTTTTTCGGGGACCGGTGTTCTCCGGTTTCCACCAGTGCGCTTCTTGTCAGTGAGCTGACAAAAACGGATCTTTTTTCCAATATCCGGAATATGACCCGCAGTGCTCTGGTTCCCTTTATACTGAGCTGTGTTCTGTATGGAATTCTTGGTTTTTCCGTCCATACAGGATCTGCTGCGGATACTACCAGAAATTTACTGCAGGATTATTATGAGTTCTCGCCGTTGATGCTTCTTCCTGTTGTAATCGTGCTGGTACTTTCCCTTCTTCATGTGGATGTAAAAAAGACCATTGCCTTCAGCGGACTGGTGGGAATGGCCATTGCGGTGAGTGTACAGCACTTTCCGGTGTCGGAACTTCCTGCTTTATGTTTCTCAGGATTTTCGCCTTCTGATGGGAAGATTGCGAAACTGATGAGCGGCGGCGGTTTTCTTTCCATGCTGCGGGTTTATCTGATCGTTGGAATTTCTTCCTGCTATTCCGGCATGTTTGAGGGAACCGGATTTCTGAACGGAATTGAAGCCCTGATGGAAAAACTGGGCTCCAGGATCACCCCTTATGGCACAACCTTACTGACTTCCATTGTCACTTCCGCCATCTCCTGCAACCAGACTCTTGCCATCATGCTCACCAGCCAGCTGTGCGGGGAAAACAATCCGGAAAGATCTTCTTTTGCCCTGGATCTGGAAAATACGGTAGTAGTCATAGCGCCCATGATCCCCTGGTCCATTGCAGGAGCCGTTCCGCTGGCTGCCATCGGTGCGCCAAACATCAGTATCGCAGTTGCCTTTTATCTGTATCTGCTGCCGCTGTGGGGACTGGCTGTGCATCTGTTCAGGTAGGGTCTGTTTTTACCGTCAGATCCTTCACCCAACGATACTTCTTATAATTCAGATACACAGCCGGGATCTTCACAAATTCATCCAGACTGATGATAAAGTAAACCGCAAGCACCGGAAGCTTCAGCACAAATGCGGCGATAAGGCCCAGTGGAACCATAATACACCACATGGAAATACAGTCACAGTACAGCCCGAACTTACTGTCTCCGCCTGCACAGAAAATTCCGCTGATGGTTACTCCGTTTACCGAACGTCCGATCATATAATAAGCACAGATCAGGAGCATTCCCTTAAGATATCCTTCCGCTGTAACGCTTAGGTTGGCCGCACGGAGAATCAGCGGACTGAATGCCAGAAGCACCAGTCCGGACATGATTCCGCCACCGTTTCCAAGTCCCATACAGAAACATCCGGCCAGGTTTTTGACAATGCTGGCAATGGAATTGGCGGCTACCGCATCACTTCCCAGATGTCCCATAATTACGGAATACATGGAAAATCCGGTTCCCCAGACGATCTCATTGCAGATCACCGGTGTTGTATATTTCCAGAAATCTCTCCTGAGAACGGGATCGTCTCTGCGGAGATATTTTGCCCGGAGTTTTACCTGATCTTTTCCCACAGTTTCCAGAACGCACCATGTAACTTCAATGATACGGGCTGTTACTGTTGCCAGTGCGGCTCCGGCAATCTCCATTCTTGGCATTCCGAACAATCCATAGATCAGCACTGCATTGATAAAAATATTTACTACTACACTGGTGGCACTGATCATGCTGCTTTTTGCCGCTCTGCCGCTGTTTTTCAGGATGCAGAGATACATCTGCGAGCTTCCGGTAAGCAGATAGGATACCGCGATCACACGAAGATACAGGGAACCGCCCCGGATCAGTACCGGATCATTGGTAAAGATCCTCATCAGCATTCCCGGGATCAGCAGCGCGGACAGGGTAAAGACCAGAGAGATCACAGTGGTAACTTTCATTACAAAGGCAAAGATCCGCTCCACTGCCGGAATATCTCCCTTTCCCCAGTACTGGGCTGCGATAAGAGAAAGGCCGATGGTCATTGCTTCCAGAAGAAGATTGTGGATAAATGTTATCTGCCCTGCCAACGATACTGCGGAAAGAGAATCCTGTGAGATCACTCCCAGCATCAGGGCATCGGATGCACTGACCAGAGCCAGCATAAACTGCTGAAAAGCGATGGGCATCACCAGGCTTATAAGCTTTCTGGTGAATGCCGGGTCTTTTTTATTTTTCATTTATTTTTGCCCATGCCTCCTCATCAAATTTTCGGTCTTTAAAGTAATATGGCTTGTCCGCATCCGTGATCTCGCGGATCACGCGGCAGGGATTTCCGGCTGCACATACATTGTCCGGAATGTCCTTTGTCACTACGCTTCCCGCGCCGATCACAACGTTATTTCCAATCTTTACACCCGGAAGAACGCAGCAGCTTCCGCCGATCCACACATTGTCCCCGATGGTGACAGGAATCCCGTACTCAAAAGCGGAATTCCTGCTCTCCGGATGGATCGGATGCCCGGCTGTGTAAATACCTACATTGGGGCCAAACATTACGTTATCCCCGATGGTGATTTTTCCCACATCCAGCATCACGCAGTGGGTGTTGGCATAAAAATTCTCTCCGACTTCGATATGGCTTCCGTACTCACAGTGAAACGGCGGCTCAAAATATACGTTTTTCTTATGTTTCAGTCCTGTGCGTTCCAGATATTCCATACCCTTTTCCGGGTCAAAAGGCATGGCCTCATTGTACTCCCGGACGGCCTTTTTTGTTTCTTTCTGCTGCGCCACTACTGCATCATCGGAGATGTATGCCATTTCGTGATCTCTTCTGTAAATATTGTCCATTGTAAATCCCTCTCTTATAAATACACTTTGTTTTCTTCAAAAAAATGCCCGGTGTCTCCTGACGCACTGTGAGTGATTCCGGAGAGGACGGCGGCATGCTCCACTATATCTGCCTTACAGTTTACGCGGACATTGACCGAAGCATCTTTTCGTTTTATAATTATATTGTATATTTTTAAGTTATTCTATCGGTTTTCTATCTAACTTTATAGCAATCCTGCGAGGTATGAATATGATCTATATAGACTTAAAGGATGACCTTTCTGAAAAAATGGTCTACGATTATCCTGACTGTCCGGCCTACACCATCCATGAAATGCTTTCCCACTATCCCAATTATTCCGCTATCAGCCACTGGCATGATGACATTGAATTTCTGATGATCCAGTCCGGCCAGATGCAATATAATGTCAACGGAAAAATCCTCACTCTGGAACAGGGACAGGGGATTTTTGTAAATTCCAGGCAGATGCATTACGGATTTTCTGAAAGTCACAGGGAATGTGAATTTTTTTGCATCCTCATCCACCCCATGCTTCTGTGCACATTACCTGCCTATGAAAAAAACTTCGTCCTTCCTCTGATCCGGAACAACGAAGTTACCTTTTTTATCTTTGATCCCGGGATTTCCTGGCAGGCACAGATTCTGAAACAAATGGCCGACATCTATGTGCACCGTAAGAGTAAAACTGCTCCTTTACGGATCCTGTCCTCTTTTTCCCTGATCTGGGCTCTGCTTCTTGAACATCTGCCCTCTGCCTCCCGGACCGAAGACCATACCAATACAGATCTTACCGCCATCCGGAACATGACCGGTTTTATCCAGCAGAACTACACTTCCAGGATTTCCCTTAAGGAAATTGCGGCTGCCGGTTCCGTAGGTATCAGCAAATGCTGCAAACTCTTTTCCAGATATTTCAGCCAGAGTCCAAATCTCTATCTGAATCAGTACCGCCTGAATAAAAGTGCTCAGCTTCTCCGGGAAACCGATATGACTATAACAGAAATCGCTCTTTCCACCGGCTTTGGCAGTGCCAGTTATTATGCGGAATCTTTTCGAAAATGGGCAGGCATGAGTCCCGGGAAATTTCGCAAAACCTGATAACTGCCCCAGGCAGATCACACTGTCTTCCGGAATTTTGCCGGTGACACCCCGAACTGTTCCCGGAACAGATGATAAAAATGGCTCACATTAGAAAATCCACAACACTCACAGATGTCCAGGATCTCCCTGTCTGTCTGCGCCAGAAGATAGACCGCGTATTTCAGACGTTCCTGGTTGATATACTGAGTAGGAGTTTTCCCGCTGATCTGCTTCATCAGCCTGCAGAGATGGCTCGGAGAACAGGGCGCCAGCTCACACATTCTTTCATAGCCTTCCTGAAGATTTTCGATCTTGGACATATTTAAGAGAAGTTCTGACAGCCAGGACGGCATCTGATTCCAGGGATCCTTTTCATCGTAAGTGAAAAAATAATCCTCCAGAAGAAGCGCAATGATACACTGTGCATGATATCTTGCATGCCTGGGATGGCTTTCGTTTACCAGATTTCCGGCAGTATCCATGGCATCCAGGACTTTGCGGAAATTTTCCCCTTCCAGATGAACATAGGCCGGCATCTCGCTGTTTATCAGTTTATCCATCTTTTCTTCCTGTTCCAGAAACAAAGAAACATTTCGAAGCACCTGGGTGGAAAAGCCCAGATTCCGGACACAGAAATTCTCTGAATGAAAAAAGCTGTAACTGTGCATATCATTGGGGCGTATAAAAAACAGGTCTCCTTTTTTCACCGTCTGCACGGAATCATTGATCAAATGATAGGCCGTACCCTCTGAAATAATAAAAAGTTCATAATGATTATGGGTATGTAGCGGCACATGCTTGTAAATATCCGAGATCGTATAGGAAAGTCCGGACTCTTTGCGCAGTGGATATTGTTCTTTTCCAAATACCGGTATTGCCATTTTTTCTACTCCTCCCCGTTTTCTGATATCAATATACTACAAAAATCTGACAGCTGTAGACAAGAAACACGGTGGAAATTATGATATTCTTTTACCGCATTGAGGAAGATTTCTCTGATGCAGAAACTTGATCTTTATTTTTTCAGGGAGGACTTATTATCATGTCATCATCCAAAGCTCGATTTTTTAATCCGGCTGTTGTAGGCCTGATCATGCTCAGCTTTTTTCTGGGTACCAGTGAATATACAGTGATCGGTATCCTGCCGGAAATTGCTGACGGATTCGGGATTTCACTGACACAGGCCGGAAGTATTGTATCTCTGTTTGCTTTCGCCTATGGCCTGGGCACTCCGTTTCTGGCTGCCTATGTGGGAAAATACAACCGTTTCCGTATTACCATGCTTGGAATTTCACTGTTTGCACTCTGCAACCTGATCTGTGCCATTGCTACCAATTACATGGTATTTCTGGTATTCCGTATTCTTACGGCTGTCGTTTCCGGTACTGTGGTTTCCATCTCCATGACTTATGCGGAAGATGTTGCTTCCATCCCGGAGCATATCCCGGGTGTGATCGCAGGTGTTTTTTCGGGCTTCAGTATCGCTTCGGTCATCGGTGTGCCTATCGCTTCCACCATCACTCATGTTTTTGGATGGCGTGCGGCTTTTATCACGATCTTTGTGGCGACTCTGGCTCTGCTGGCGCTTCTGTTTATGAAACTGCCACGTCAGAACCGTCTGAAAGCAGGAAGTATCCTGGAACAGTTTAAGCTTTTTCTGGATAAAAGGATCTCCATCGGCTGTGCCATTGTTTTTCTGGCCGGTGCTTCCACTTACTGTTTTTATACATACCTGACACCGATCTTCCAGCAGGAACTTCACATTCCGGATTCCATGTTAAGCCTTGCACTTCTGATCTTCGGTATTGCAGCTATCACCAGCAACGTAAGTTCCGGTCAGGTGGCAAACAAAACCGGCATCCGCATGCTGCCTCTGATCTATGTGATCCAGACTGTATGTCTGCTGCTTCTTCCCATTGCCACCCACAATCTGGTAAGCGGAGGACTGGTACTTTTTATCCTGGGTGTTGTAATGTATCTTCTGAATTCACCGCTGCAGATGCATTTCCTGAAGATCGCCACCAGGGATCACCCTGCCTGTGTAAACCTGGCTTCTTCTCTGATCTCGGTTTTCTTTAACTTCGGTATTGCAGCCGGTTCTGCCATGGGTGGTGTGATCGTAAAATATGCCGGACTTCGGTTTGTGGGAATCGGCGGTGCCATTCCCGGTATCGGAGCGATCATCTGTGCGGTGATCCTGCTTCAGATCATGAAACCGGGTGCGGATATCCGGTAAATCAAACAATACTGTCCATTTACCGGGACTATGACATTTCCATAAATTACTGCCATACAAAAATACAGTCAGGAATATATCAGAATCTACATCCGATACTCCTGGCTGTATTTTTATCTGCATCTTGCCTTGTATCACTCTTTTTATTTTCCTGTAATTTTCATCATTCGTCGTTTTTACAGTCCAATAAAAAGGACTTTATATCTTTCTTATTTCATCTCGATCTTAAACAGTCTGGCTGCTTTTTCCTGCGGCATCTTCACTGCAAGATTTCCATTTTCGATCTTATATTCGCACATCTCTTCCTTTGGATAGATCACGGATACTTTGCTGATCTTTTCTGCGTCTTCCAGCGGGATCACCGCTTCTGTTGTTCCCGGTGTCCATACAGAAAGATAGGTATTCTTCTCTGCTTTTACTCCGTAAGCGAGAACTTCCGACTTCAGAGTACCGAAGCCCAGCGGGAAGAACGGCACACCGTCACGGACTTCCTCACGGATTTCCTTATACAGGGCGATTCCCTCTTTCATACGGTTCATGGAATTCTCGCCAAGCTTCCATACCATACCGCTGATATACGGGCGAAGGAGCATACCGTTTACCACATTGTAGATCACATGCTCTTCTTCATCCTCATACGGATATACCCACATGCCACCCTGCTCAGGGGCAACCGCACTGGCTACATTGGCAGCAATATTGGCATTGTAGAGATAATCGGTCTGGTCACTGGTTGACTGAAGGCTTAAGACTTTCAGCATACCATAGTCCATACGCTGTCCGCCGGAACCGCAGTTCTCCACAACAAGATCCGGATAATCACGGAAGATCTCCTCATACCACTGATGGAGACATTCATAATGCTCACGGATGGCATCTGCACAGCTGTCGCTGTTCAATTCACTTCCGTATCCCATCGTTACATTATAGTCCACCTTGAAGTACTCTACGCCATAATCACGGATCAGCCTGTCCACTACATCACGGCAGTATTTCCGTACTTCCGGATTGCGGAAATCCAGCATGTAACGTTTGTTGTCAATGTGGCGTTTTCCATGGCGGCAGACAAACCAGTCATCCGGAAGTTTATTTGCAAGCTCACAGGCAACTCCCATAACTTCGATCTCCAGCCAGAGTCCCATTTTCAGGCCTTTGCTGTGTGCGTAATCGCAGACTTCTTTCAGGCCTCCAGGGAATCTTCCGGATGCTTCCTTCCATTCACCGACACGGTCCCACCAGAATCCGTCGTCATACCATCCTGCATCCAGACAGTAATATTCGCATCCCAGCTCTGCCGCCTTGTCAATGATGGAAAGCTCCCGCTCTGTTGTGGGATCTCCCATCAGGCAGTTCATGTAATCATTAAATACCACGTTCAGTTTCTCATCGTCCGGATTTGCTCTGCGTACTTTTCTACGATATCTGGTCAGCGCTGCTACTGCCGGATTCAGACCTCCTTTTACAACGGCTGCCCCTGCCGGAACAGTTGTGAAGCATTCTCCCGGTTTCAGATTCTTATACCATCCATGCTCCTGCTCTGTGGCACCGCTTATAGTAAGATACAGATTCCCACCCTGGGCGGAACCATATTCTATCAGCCACTGTCCGGAACTTTCAACCTGGAAAATATAAGTTTCCCCTGTTTCTCTGTCTTCAGCAATTCCCATTGGAAGATACTCGCAGGTAGACCAGGTTCCCTTTCCACTGTAACAATAACGGTTCAGTCCATATCCCTGATGATTAAATCCGTCTACGACCATTCCGTTTAAGTTCAGTGTCTCTGCATCATATTTCTGCCACTGTGCCTCACAGCACCAGCTGTTAAACGGTACATAGATATCTGTTTTTTTGTAATAAGGTTTGTTACCGCCTCTGGAAATTCCCTGATATATAAAAGAAGAAACGTAAGTCAGGCCCTGATCTTCACTTCCCTCGTTGGTGATCTCTGTCCAGGTCTGCACTGCCGGAACTCCGTCAAACAGGCGCATATGATATACGGCTTTCAGCTTTTCCGGAGAAACCATTACGATCTCCAGTTCTTTTCCACCGTCCTGCTCTTTCAGTTCATGTTTCTCATAAACAAAGTCTACAGAGGACTGATTGATGTTGTTTTTGTAAGCATGCATATTCAGGCTTCCGGTGCCGCTTCTGTGGATCTCAACAGCCGGATAATAAATATCTTCCTTCGGCTCCATGGCTGCCTTTTTTACTTCCTGTGAAGAAAGATCTGCCAGCTCTACCACGCCGTTTTCACGGATACGGAACTGGATATCCAGGCCGTTTTCATGTAATTCGATTGTTTTCATGTTCCCGTTTTGGTCGCTCATACAAAATATCCTCCCGTTTTTGTAATCTTGCTTTCAGTATATCATCGGATTTTCCGCAAGGTGACAGGTATCATCCCCTGAATGAAAAAATGCAATATATTGTCGCATTTATTTTTACGTGATATACTGTTCACAGACCACAAAACGGACATTACAGCAACTGTGGATTGAGAATATACGAGTCAAATGGATATTCGTGATCTCACCACATGCTCAGGAGGTTTTTCATGCCAGATATTTTTCAGGATTCTTCCAGATATTTTCATATTTCCGCCTTTTATGCCCTTTCCCTGCCGTATTATCATATGGAACATCACACACATTCCAGCTATGAGATCATGTACATTACTTCCGGTTCCTGCCGGGTTTTCTGCATGGATGAGGAACAGGACATGGAATTTCCGCTGAAATCCGGGCAGTCTATCTTTATACGCCCGGGTATCCCGCACAGGCTTGAGATCCCGGACGGTTTTCCATGCTCGATCCTGAATCTGGAATTTTCCCTCACCTCCGAAAAAAGCCCGGTTTCTCTGGACCTTCTTCTGAAAAAAGATCCCGGATTTTCCCGGTTCTGGAATTTTATTGCCTCCTCCCGGGGATTCTGCTCCGGCACGGATTCCCGGAATTTCGGATACAGCCTGAAAGACCTTCTCACCTTTTTACAGCGCAGTTCCGATCAGATAAAGGAGGAAGAATTTCTCTTCTTTCTTCTGTTTGGCCGTATGCTCACAGAACTTGCTTTCTGCGCCCGCTCCAGCCGGAACACCCAGGGAAGTGTTTATCTGAAAAAAGCGCTCCGGTATATTGATGAGCATTATCTGGAAGACATCGATATTCCTGCCATTGCCGCATATGCAGGGATCAATAAATCCTACCTCCAGGCACTTTTTACAGAAAAAAACAGCTGCACCATCAACACTTACATCAACCGCAAGCGTATGGAGCAGGCCGCCTTTCTTCTGTGCAACAGCACTCTGCACATTACGGATATTGCCTTTTCTTCCGGATATAACAGCCGGCAGCATTTTGCACATACCTTCGAAAAATTTTATCACATGAGTCCTTCCCGGTACCGGAGCCTGCATACCCGTCCTCTTCGCTCGGATACCGAAAAGAAACGCTATCATATGGCGGACGGACGGAAGCTGGAAAGTGAACCTTTTCCGCAGGAATAAAACTTACCATCTCAGATCCATCTTCAGGCTGATACCTGCAATACACGTCTGATCAACCTGAAAAAAGCCGGCCAGGCACGAAGATCTTATCTCTTCGATAACCTGGCCGGCTTTTATATTTATGTCAAGCGGATATTCGCAATCCGCTTCGCTACGTAGCTCTACACCAAATAACTGCTCCGCAGTTGATTTGGTTAACTTTCTATGGAAGCAGATTCTGCATGCTCTTCAAACTGATCGCCAGTGTAGAAGTATTGTGAAGAAGTGCAGATGTAGTCGGCTGCAGGATTCCTGCAACGCCACAGGCGATAAGACCTGCATTAAAGGTAATGATGAAACGGTAATTACGTCTGATGCGCTTCATCAGTGCGTTACTGATCTCTTTCAGAACAACAAGTTCCTGAAGGTCATCTGCACCTACGGTAATGTCTGCGATCTCACGGGCAATCTCAGCGCCATCGCTGATGGCAATACCGACATTGGCTGCGGAAAGTGCCGGAGAATCATTGATTCCGTCACCTACCATGATCACCCTTCTTCCGGCTGCCTTCTCTTTTTCAATGAAGTTGGCCTTATCCTCCGGAAGTACCTCGGAATAATATTCATCCACACCTACACGTCTGGCAATAGCTGCTGCTGTACGCTCGCTGTCTCCTGTCATCATAACGATCTTGGAGATTCCTGCCGCGCGCAGTGCTTCTACAGAAGCTTTTGCCTCCTCACGAAGTGGATCTTCAATACAGATCACAGCTGCAAGACGTCCGTCAATAGCCAGATACAGGTGAGAATATTCTTCCGGAATGCTGTCGAATTTCTCCTGGCCATCCTCCGGGATCACACATTTCTCATCTTCAAAAACAAAGTGATAACTTCCGATCACGGCTTTATGTTCTTCTATGGTAGTGGAAATTCCATGTGCCACTACATATTCAACCTTGGAATGCATCTCTTCATGTGCCAGATGTTTCTTTCTGGCTGCACTGACAACGGCCTTGGCCATGGAGTGCGGGAAATGTTCTTCCATACATGCGGCAATACGCAGCATCTCGTCCGGATTGTTGTTATCAAAGGAAACCACATCCACAACCGTTGGTTTTGCTTTTGTCAGAGTTCCGGTCTTATCAAATACGATGGTATCTGCATCAGCCATTGCTTCCAGATATTTACCGCCTTTAACCGTAACTTTATGTGTACCTGCCTCACGGATCGCGGACAGTACGGAGATTGGCATTGCAAGCTTCAGTGCACAGGAGAAATCTACCATCAGGATCGCAAGGGCCTTGGTTGCATTTCTGGTGAGCAGATATGTAAGGGCTGTTCCTCCAAGAGTATACGGAACCAGCTTATCTGCCAGATGCTCTGCCTTGCCTTCCAGGGAAGATTTCAGCTTCTCAGATTCCTCGATCATGGTGACGATCTTGTCATAACGGCTGGAACCACCTACCGTCTTCACCCGGATAGTGATCTCACCTTCCTCCACAACGGTACCTGCATAGGCAACGCTGCCTTCTTTCTTACATACAGGTACAGACTCACCGGTAAGAGACGCCTGGTTCACCATAGCTTCTCCATCCGTAACGCTTCCGTCAAACGGAATCACAGTACCCATACGGACAACAACTTCATCTCCCGGCTGAACTTCTTTGGATTCTACAAGAATTTCCTGATCTTCTCTCTTCAGCCACACCTTGCCAACATTCAGTGACATGGTTCTTGCAAGATCACCGACCGATTTCTTATGTGTCCACTCTTCCAGAATTTCTCCGATTCCAAGCAGGAACATAATGGAACCTGCAGTACCGAAATCCTGACGCAGTACGGATACACCAATCGCAGTGGCATCCAGAACCGGTACTTCGATCTTGCGGTGAAGAAGTGTATCAATGCCCTTCCAGATATATTTCAGGGAAGTTGCTGTCGTATAAATTGCGTTCAACGGATATGGCAGGAAAAGCTTTCTTCCAAAATGATAGATCACCTTGGAGATCAGTTTCTCCTGATATTCTGCATTCAGTGCTCTTCCGGAGCTCTGCAGTACCTGCTGGGGAGCTTCCACATCCTGATAATGGAATGCTCTGATACCGCAGATAACAGCCTCACGGCTGCCCTGATAATTCACAACCGCATCACAGGTTCTCTCATATACCTTGGCGGAAGCCACTCCGTCAAGATTTTCGAGATAATACAGCAAAGTATCCGCCTGCTCGTAACTCATTCTCTTCTGGGCAAGATGAATACGAAGTCGTCCTCTTGTCTCATGTTTAATATAAAATTTCACGGGAAATCGCCTCTTTACTCAGCTGTCTCTTCAGTTGCTGCTTCTTTTGTCTCTTCTGCTGCCTCCTTGAATGCATCCTCATCTGCAGTCTCTTCTGCATTCTCTGCAACATCTTCTACAGCCTCTTCTGCTGCAGCTCTCTCCTCATTGATTCCCTTAGCCTCAGCGTAGATATCCTCCGCGTTCTCCTGAAGGCTTGTAGCTGTTTTCATGATGCAGTCCTTAGCTCTTAAAACGGCTGCTGTGCATCCTGTGTAAAGCTTCTTCGCATCCTTGCTTGTAAGGATCTTGATTCCTGCTGTTCCAAAAAGAACACCTGCTGCAAAAAGTCCTGATTTTTTGAATTTAAAATCTACCATAATAATTTTTCCTCCTAAATATATAATTTTTATCATTTTACTGATTTCCGGTGGACAATTTCCCATGCCTGCCCCGGTATTTTCATCATTATAAAATACTTGTAAAAAAATGTCCAGTGTTTTTTTTGTGAATTTAACACAATTCGCTGAATTTTCAGTTAATTTCCCCTAACAGTTAAGTTTTACTAATAGTTTCGTTTTTCTAATTTTTAGTCTGTACAAACCCTTTATTTCCTATTATATAGGGAATATCTCCTTGCTGTGTTTATCCCACTTCATGTACCGGAAGCACTGCAAGTGTGCGGATATTCTGCTCATGGATCTCCCCGCATGCCCGAAGTCCCGCACGGATCACCTCATTAAGCTTCTGCCCGGACAGATGGCAGATGGTATCATCATCCAGCTCCACTGTGCAGGCCCCTTTGGTACTGCAGGCTACCCGGTACATATTTTTGCGGCTGATGGCTCCGATGGACTCCAGCGTATTGATCATACGGTATACCGTTGCCACACCGATCTTCGGGTCCAGTGCGGAAGCCCTGTAATAAATTTCCTTACAGCAGGAGCACTCCCCTTCCAGAATGATATCAAGCAGGATCCTCCTCTGTCTGGTAATTCTTAAGCCCCGTTCTTTCAGCTTCTCTATAATAAGATCTTTCTGCATCTGTGTATGGCGGTAACATCCTGTTCTCTTTTCTTCTTTCTCAGCTTTTGCGTTCTGCATTCTGATCCCTCCTTTATTATTGAGAAAACTTTTCTTTTATCTAATAAGTTAGTATACTCCAACTGTGGTTAGCTGTAAATAACTTGTTTTGGATTTTTTTATAATATTGAGGATTTCGCCGGAATGCAGTATAATAATTCGTGAATCTATCCATATGAAACCGTCGTTTTGACAAAATGACGAAAAATCCCCTTTCGTTTTTTCGTCAGAATGACAAGAAACTGCCGGAAACTTTGTACGATTCAGCTCTAGCTCTTTTCCTCCATTTTCGATATACTGTTAACCAGCAAAGGAAATTACGTAAAAAACAATATATTAATTTTGGAGGGAAACAACAATGGCAAGTTTATCATTATCTCACATTAATAAAACTTATCCAAACGGCTTTCAGGCAGTTAAAGATTTCAACCTTGAAATCGAAGACAAAGAGTTTATCATCTTCGTAGGACCGTCTGGATGTGGAAAGTCCACAACACTTCGTATGATCGCAGGTCTTGAGGAGATCAGCGGTGGTACACTTAAGATCGGTGACAAAGTCATGAACGATGTTGAGCCTAAGGACCGTGATATCGCAATGGTATTCCAGAACTACGCTCTGTATCCTCATATGACTGTTTATGATAACATGGCATTCGGACTTAAACTTCGTAAAGTTCCGAAGGATCAGATTGACAAAGCTGTTCGTGAAGCAGCAAGAATCCTTGACCTTGACAAACTTCTTGATCGTAAACCGAAGGCTCTTTCCGGTGGTCAGAGACAGCGAGTTGCTATGGGACGTGCTATCGTTCGTAATCCTAAGGTATTCCTTATGGATGAGCCTCTTTCCAACCTGGATGCTAAACTTCGTGTACAGATGCGTATCGAGATTTCCAAGATCCATCAGAGACTTGGTGCTACAATCATCTATGTAACACATGACCAGACAGAGGCTATGACACTTGGTACCAGAATCGTCGTTATGAAAGACGGTGTTGTTCAGCAGGTTGATACACCACAGAACCTGTATCAGAAACCAGGCAACCTCTTCGTTGCAGGATTCATGGGATCTCCGCAGATGAACTTCCTTGATGCTGTTATCTCCGAAAAAGGCGGTAACATGATCGCTACAATCGGTAACGAGCATGAGGTTATTGTTCCTGCAGCTAAAGCTAAAGTTCTCAAAGACAAAGGCTATGTTGGAAAGAAAGTTGTTCTTGGTATCCGTCCTGAGGATATCCATGATTCTCAGATGTTCCTTGAGACATCCCCAAGCAAACCGATGAACTCCGTAGTTAAAGTTTACGAGCTTCTTGGTGCCGAAGTATTCCTGTACTTCGATGTTGACGGAACTCAGATCACAGCACGAGTTGATCCTCGTACAACAGCTAAGACCGGTGATCCGATCAGATTCGCATTCGATATGGAGAAAGCTCACTTCTTCGACAAAGAGACAGAGCTTACCATCACAAACTAATTCTTACCGAATTACAAAAAATGAATTTAACCCCGGGGGATATATTTTCCCGGGGTTTCTTTTTTCCTCTGCACAATTTTCACTTCATCTACAGAAAGGACTCAGTTTTATGAAAATACAGCAAACACTTCAAAAATGCCTGGATGACTGGAACCGGATCAGCGGACTGGATTTTTGTATTCTGGACGAAAGTAATCAGGTTTTTGCTTCCACCGGAGACAGAAAGCTGCCATCTGCCGAAAAGCTTATCCAGTTCCGTGAAGATCCTGCTTTATGTATTTCCAACCGTTCCTGCAGCATCTACAAATTAAACGGCGCATCCGGAGATATGCTTCTGACGGTATGGGGTTCCACAGACTCCGCTTCCACCATCGGAGAACTTGCGGTCTGCCAGGTCGAAAGTCTTCTTACTGCCTATGCGGAAAAAACGGACAAAAACTCCTTTATGCAGAACCTTCTTCTGGACCGCTATTCTCAGGTGGAAGCTTTCAACAAAGCTGCCCGCCTCCACATTGCACCTTCTGTCCGCCGTGCAGTCTTTCTTGTGGAAACCAAGCAGCATAAAGACGAAAACGCTCTGGCAACCATCCGTAATATCTTTTCGGCCCGGACACGTGACTTTATCACTGCCCTGGATGATTCCGGCATTATTGTTGTCCGTGAACTTCAGAGTACAGAGAGCTACGAGGAACTTAACGGTATTGCCTGCATGCTTGTGGATATGCTGAATACGGAGGCTATGACTTCTGCCTGGGTTTCCTACAGCAATGTTGCTGACGATATCATGCAGCTTTCTGATGCCTATAAAGAAGCACGTACTGCCCTGGAAGTCGGAAAAATCTTTTACGCGGACAAAAATGTCTTCGGTTACAACCGCCTTGGTATTGGCCGTCTGATCTATCAGCTTCCGACTCAGGTATGTGACATGTTCGTAGGTGAAATTTTCGGAGAGGAATCTCTGGATTCTATTGATGATGAAACGCTGAATATCATCCGCACTTTCTTTGAAAACAACCTGAATCTTTCCGAGACATCCAGACAGCTTTATGTGCACAGAAATACTCTGGTGTACCGCTTTGAAAAGCTTCAGAAACGATTCGGGCTGGATATCCGTACCTTCGAAGATGCGCTGGCCTTTAAGCTTGCCATGATGGTATCGGATTACATTACCTACTCCCGGAATCACGGAAAATAAATATCTCAGAAAAATAGAACACACTACAAAAAAATCCCGGAAATACCTGACGGATATTTCCGGGATTTTATTGCAGAGATATTTTTATTTCAGCAGCATCAGGTGTTCCGGCGGAAGATACAGATATTTCGGAAGACCCCTGTCCGGATTCTCTCTGAAACTGTTTTTCGGCCGCATCCACCACAAACCGGCCGCTGCCTCCTCACCTTTCCTGCGGATCATATACTGATGTTCAAAAGTTGTTTCGATATACTCGTCCACCTGTACTTCCAGACAATTCTCTCCCGGCTTATCTTCCGGCCTGATCCAGTGTCCGCGAATTCCCACGTGAGTAATATCTTCTGCCACTTTTTCTGCTGTATGAAGTTTTATTTTCCAGTCCGTGGCATAAATTTCATGTTCTCCCAGCCGCTGGACCGCTGAAAAGTTCTTACATCCGGTAAGTTTTGCCGCTTCCAGCATTCTTGGATTCTCAAACAGCCGTTTCGTTTCATCGGTTACAAGGATCCGTCCCCCGTCCACAACAGAAAGCTCTTTACAGAATTTATAGGCCTCATCTCTGCTGTGAGTTACAAGGATCATATCGCCTGGATAATCCTGAAGAAAATCCTGCATTTCCCTCTGAAGCACATCTTTCAGATATCCATCCAGTGCGGAAAACGGCTCATCCAGAAGAATGGCTTCCGGTTCCCCGATCATCATTCTGGCCAGTGCCACTCGCTGCTGCTGCCCGCCGGAAAGCTGGGATGGAAGACGTTTTTCCAGGCCCTCCAGATGATATCGCCGGATCAGATCCGACACTTTTTCCTGTGCAAAAGATTTTTCTCCACGGTAACCACAGCGGATATTCTGCTCTACCGTCATAGTCGGAAATAATGCATAATTCTGGAAGAGGTAGCCAATCTGCCGCTTCTGTGGCTTCAGATTGATTCCTGCTTCTGAATCAAAGACTGTTTTTCCGTTAATTACGATTTTTCCCCGATCCGGAGTTTCAATTCCTGCTATACACCGCAGTGTCATGCTCTTTCCGCTGCCGGATGCTCCAAGAAGCCCGATGGCTGCCGAGCTGCCCTCAAATTGCACTTTCAGGGAAAAATCCCGGAAATTCTTTTCGATATTTACGCTGACTGCCATCAGATCCACCTTCTTGTCTTCATTCCTCTTCCGGATACAATGTTGATCAGTGCCACGATCACAAAAGAAATCAGCACAATCACAACGACCCAGAAGCCTGCGGTTCCATAGTTTCCGGCTGCGGTCTCTGCAGCTATGGCTACTGAAACCGTTCTTGTTTTTCCAAGGATATTTCCGGCAAGCATAGAGGTTGCTCCATACTCACCGATGGCACGTGCAAAAGCCAGTACCGTTCCGGAAGCAATTCCAGGTCCTGCCGCAGGCATAACCACCTTCCAGAAAATCCGGTTATCGCTCATCCCCAATGTCTGGCCCGCGTAAATCAGATTCACGTCCACCTGTTCAAACGCAGCACGTGCATTGCGGTACATCAGTGGAAACGCAATCACTGCAGCCGCGATCACACACCCCTTCCAGTTCTGTACGATCTTAATATCAAAATTGTCCAGAAGAAAACTTCCAAGGGGTCTTTTCAGGCTGAAAATCAGAAGCAGAAAAAATCCTGCCACTGTAGGCGGAAGTACCAGGGGAAGGGTAAAGATACCGTCCAGTACTGCTCTTGCTCCCGGTTTCAGTTTCATGATCTTACGGGCGCAGAATACCCCCAGAAAAAAGGCGATCACGGTAGCCACCAGACCTGTTTTTAAGGAAATCCAAAGAGGACTCCAGTTTATTTCTTTCAAAAATTCTGTCATCGTTCATTCCTGCACCGGCGTTTATGGCATTTCCAGAAATTACTGCCGGTTTTCTGCATAATGATTATTTGGAGGTACTGCCTGTAGAGTCTGTGCTGTCCTCAGCCTCAGTGCTGTCTGCGGAATCTTCTGCATCTTCTTTGGAATCCTCAGCCTTATATGCTGTGAATCCATAGTCCTCAAATACCTTAATTGCAGCGTCAGATTCTACATAATCCAGGAATGCCTCTGCTGCCTTGGTGTCATCCTCAGATGCTTCTTTATCCTCAATAAGTCCTACCGGATAAAGAACCGGAGTCTGAAGGCTGTCTGCCGGTGCCTCTGCAATAATCTCTACTTTATCCGCAACAGATGCAGCATCTGTCGCATATACTACACCAACTTCATTACTTCCCTCACTGACTGCAGCAAGTACATCTGTTACGTTCTTGCACTCGTTGATCTCCATCTCGTTTACATCATCCATGATTCCAAGGTTGTTGAAAATCTCACGGGAGTACTGTCCAACCGGAACATCCTCACCTGCAAGCGCCATATTCTCGGCATCTGTGATGTTCTCAAATCCTGTTACCTTTGTCTCTCCGTCCTTTGGTTTAATCAGAACAACTTTATTCTCAAGAAGGTCAACAACGGTGTCCTCTTTTGTCAGTTTCTCCTCTGTGAGGGCATCCATCTGTTTATCTGCTGCTGAAAAGAAAAGATCGCAGCGTGCGCCTTCCTCAATCTGTGTCTGCAGTGTACCTGAGCTGTCTGCGCTGTAGTAGATTGTCACATTCGGATAAAGTTCATTGAAATCTTTCTGGATCTCTTCCATGGAATTGCTGAGGCTGGCTGCGATAAAAGCGTAAACCTCACCTTTCAGATTCTCATCACCTTTCACCTCTGTATCTGCCGCAAAGACATTTCCGGTCAGAAGGCCTGTTGTCAGGATTCCTGCTGTAAGAGCCGCTAAGATTTTTTTCTTCATCTTTTTGTTTCTCTCCTTTTTTGTTTCGTTCAGTTTCATTCAGTTTTGAATGGTTTCATTTAATTTTACCCAAATGAATGTTTCTTGTCAAGCGTAAGGCCATTGCTGTTTTTTCATACACATGCTATCATAAAATATACCGAGCAGTTTTCACTGCAACATCAGGATCTTAAAAGATAAGGAGATTTTTTTATGAAACTCAGTGCACGAAATCAGTTAAAAGGAAAAGTTATCAATATCAACAAAGGAGCCGTAAATTCCATTGTTTCCATCGATATTGGCGGAGGAAATATTATCACAGCAACCATTTCCTGTGCCGCTGTGGAAGAACTGGGACTGAAAGTTGGATCTGACGCTTACGCTGTCATCAAAGCAACCAGTGTTATGGTGGGAATCGATGAATAAATTCTACACAGCCCAGGAAGTCGCCGATAAATTAAAGATCAAAAAAACAACCGTATACGAACTGATCAAACGCGGGGAGCTTTCCTCTTCCAAAATCGGTAAACAGCTGCGAGTCAGTGAAGATCAGCTGTCCCTGTATCTGAACGGAGCGGCGAAAAACAGTGTCTCCGCCCAGCACCTTGATTATCAACCGGAAAGTTCCCTTCTGAAAAGAGATTATCTGCTTCACTCCAGCGGACTGATCATCAGCGGACAGGCATCTCCGGCGCTGGATCTTCTTCTGAATCAGCTGCCTTCCACACCTGGGAACCTTCCTGTGCTGCAATCACATATGAATACCTACAATGGCCTGTATTCCCTCTATTTTGAAAAAGTCCATATTGCCTGTGCCGCAGCAGCTCCTGAGGATGTCCGCAGTCTGGTACCCGGACTTTCTCTTACAGCCCTTCTCTTCTGCCAGTATCCCATGGGCTTTTATGTAAAAAAGGGGAATCCACGGAATATTCATGACTTTCCGGATCTTACAAGAGCGGATATCATTTTTGCAAACCGCGAAAAAGGAAGCAGCCGCAGGGTTCTTCTTGACCGCACCCTGAAATCTTCCGGTATTTCTCCGGAATCCATATCCGGTTACCGTAATGAGCTTGTTTCCGACTATTCCACAGCTGCCGCGGTTGCCGGTGGGCAGGCAGATGTTGCACTTGGAGAAAGTTATGCTGTAAGAAGTTTCCCGGAACTTACGTTTCTCCCCCTTACACAGGAGACACTTTATCTGATCATGCATTCCGAAAATCTGGATACTCCCGGTTTTCAGGCAGTGACCGAAACGATCTCTTCAGAGAATTTTCGCCGCACACTGGCACTCCAGACCGGATATGATACCACTCATACAGGAGAAATTTTTTCTATCTGAGAGTCTGTTATTTATGCACAAAAAAGTCCTGAGCATTGATCTATGCCAGAATCCCGGACATCTTCTTTGTCCGGTAAATAAGGCACTTATCAAAGTTCAGGACTTTTTATGCTTTTATACAGTTAGTTCAATTTTTTCACAGATATTCCGAATCAGGCGGTTGTAACCGGTTATATTTTTCAGCCATTCCAGCACAATGGACACTGCCAGAGAAATTCCCAGCAGTACCAGAACATTTACCACAAAATGACCAAAGGAATAAATAAAATCACTCCAGAAATAATGTCTTATAAATGTATGTATCAGAAAAATATTCATGGAATGTTTTCCAAGGAATAACAGTACCTGGCGGATTCCCGGGATCACTGTGATAAACTCGCTGCAAAATGCGATCACAATAATCGGAAAAATCCCCCAGCGGATCTCATTATATACAGATCCCGGTAATTTCCCATATACTTTGTACAGAACAAATAATATCAGCACCTCCAACAAAAATTTCATGATCTTCTTCGGTCCCCGGTTCCACACCTGCAGCCACCGGTCAGCCAGCTCATACTTTGCTGCACACATTCCCATAAGAAATACAGGAATAAAAGAATATACATTGGTTTCTCCCATGATCTTCAGTGATAGCATATGGGGAACTGCCACAACCAGCGCAAGGATCATCGGAAGACAGTCTTCATTTTTCATGACCAGTGGAACCAGGATCACAAAGATCACCGCAGCGCTCATATACCACCAGGTTCCATTCATGGTTACTGTACCAAACAGGCTATGAAGCCCCAGAAAATCAAGCCCCATAGCTGCCAGACCTTCGATTCTGCTTCCGCCTGAAAAATATACTTTTGATACGTATCCGAACATGCCCTGAAAAATAGCCGCAGATAAGATCCAGATGATCCAGAACCCGGACATGGTTTTGACCAGCCGGCCGGCAGTCCATCTCACAGGCGCAGAGTGCTTCTTACGATAACTTAAATATAGTCCGTATCCGGAAATAAAAGCATAGATCGGCACACAAATCTTAAATACACTGCACATATAGATCATGGTATCATCCGCAAATGGCGCAAAAGATACCGTAAATCCCTCAAAGCGCTTTCTTGAAAGATACTGATGATGAAACAGCATCATCACTATGGCAATCCCTTTCATCGCCTGGGAAGTGTATTTATCAAATCGGACTGTTTTTTCCTTTTCCAAAATTTTCTCCTTTATATTACATGTTTTCCATGATTTTTTTGTATACCCGCCTGCAGCAGTTACGGTCATTAAATGCAAATGTATCATCCATTCGCTTCAGATATTTCTCTTTTATCTGACAGTCAGAAGCCATATATTCAATGATCCGTTCTACCGTTCCTTCCAGTGTATCTTCCACCTCTCCAAATCCGTCCCTCTCATAATCAAAATATCCCTCTGTGTAGGAATGGGAACCGCTGAAAAAGCTCTCTCTGTCAAACTGTGCATACACGATCGGCTTCCTTAAATACGCAAAGTCAAATGCAACCGAAGAATAATCCGTGACCATCAGATCTGTCTGCGCAAAAATCTCTCTGTAGGAACTGGAGCTATCCAGAAATTTCACCCTGGGATCTCTTCGGAACAGATGCAGTCCATCAACAGTATTCGGATGTGGCATAAAGCAGATAGTGTAACCATATTTTTCAGAAGCTTTCAGAAGCTTTTCACTGTTCAGAAGATCATTATAAAAGCAAAAATATTCACTGTGGACGAATTCTTCTCCAAGCTTCCACACACCTCTGTCATCGGTTCCGGAGGAAAGACTTTTTCGCCAGGTAGGCATAATCGTCACGTATTTCCGTTCCGCATGGACCAGCCTGTCAAATCTTGGCATACCAGTAAGCCATACATTCTTTGCCGGATAATAGTAATCATAATTGAATATGGAATCATACTCCTGCTTCGTATTTACCACAAACCCAAACAGATTCCGGTTATATTTATTCAGCCACTGAGACTGATTATCTTTCGTCACTCCATGCTGCAAAAATACCAGTTTCTTATTGTACATCAGATCCCGGTAAAGATACTCGAAACTTCCAAATGGATTCACTACGGTCTTATTTGCCTGAGAAGAAAGAGAAAGATCATTCAGAAGAAACAGGATTTTGTGATTCCAGGAAAAAGGCTCCACAATTTTTCCAAGTTTCACCAGTTCCCGGCTCTCCGGTGTATTTTTACTGATAACAAAATATGGTTTCACCCCGGAAACCGGATTTTCACAGACATAGCGGAACATAACCTCTCCGTTATCATCTCCCCGGTTGACTCGATCCGAGAACAGCCAGATCTGTTTTTTCTTCCTTGCACGTTTCCATGCACAGAGCCAGCGTACAAAAAAGGCTTTTTTTCCGGGAAGTCCCTGTAACAGTAAAGCACGGTCACGTTTCCATCCAAGTATCAGGGTCCTGCCTATTCGATAAGGTTTTACACAGATCTCATATTGCTCCTGGATTTGATCTTCGTTCTGTTCTTCCAGTGAAGAAATGGATCTTTTTTTTCCGGCAGGCAGCAACAGCATTCCCCTTACATGCAGAAAAAGAGGAACCTCTTTGGCAAATGGTGTATATTTTCCGTAAGAAACATTATACATCTTCCTGATATGACCCTGCTCTTTTTCCGCCCAGCAAACAGAATCGTGAATTCCCCCATAAGGAATATCCACCAGATACAGCTTCTCTGTCGCTGTTTCCTTCCTGCACCACCCGAATCGATCCAGTGTATATCTCCAGACTGCTTTATATCTTCGTTCTCCGGTTATCATGCAGAACTCCCGGTTCCTCATCCATGGTTCCACAACCGAAAACTCACAGTGTATTCCCTCATCTGTAAGCTGGAAAATCCTGACATTCAGCTCATCCTGTTCTGAATCCATAACAGCCTCTGTCTGTCTGGGATATCTTTTATTTATATCCGGAAAATATTTATGAAGCAGATAAAGTTTATTTTCTCTTCCTATGTGATGGCTGAATATGATAAGTTCCGGAAATTCCAGATGTTTCAGAAATTCATCAATATTTCTTTCATAGGAAATCAGCTCCACATGTTCCGGATTCCGGAATATCACTTCTGCCAGTTTTGTATAATAATACAGAAGCACATAATCACCATTCTTCACAAACCGGATTTTTCCCTGCTTTCTGTATTCTTCAAGCCTTTTCAAAAAACGCTCGTAAAACATCCCTGTCTGCTCAGTATCCTGTATAAGATTCTCCCATTCATCCCTGATAAAATGCTCCGCAGGAATCTGCACCCGGGCATTTTCCCCGGAAATTACCGAAATTTTCCCGCAGGATACCGCATTTCTGTATACCATTTCCATGATATCCAGATACCAGGTATCCTTTCTGATTTCTTTTGTCCATTTCAGTTTTTCTGTAACAAATGTATATGCCGGATACATCTGATGCAACAGACAGGCATGATCGTCCAGTGTTGCATCTTTTCCAAAAGAGTCACAGTAATTATTATGCTCTTTTACCGGCAAACTGTCTTTTCCGTCAATTTTTATCACAGCTACATCACTGCCTTCTTCCTGAAAGCAGCGCTGCAGTTCCCGGAATGCCTCTTTTGAAAAACCATTTCCGCCTCTTACAAATGTAATATAAGTTCCGGTAATCTGACTGTAAAGTTCACTGGCAATATCCTGACACTCTGATCCGTCAATATAGATCAGTTTCGGATCTTTCAGCATTTCCCGAAAACGCTTATCTTTCATTTGAAATGGACCAAATTTCTCATCCATCGCCTGTGCCTGAAGAGTTTTCTCCTTTTCTCCAAGAAGCTGCAGTTCTTTCAGATCACTCTGGCTGAACTGATCTGCATTCCCTTCCACACGTACCGCCAGGATCTGTATGGTATCTGCCAGTGGATTCTGTTTTATATTTCTGTATGTTCTGTATAATCCTGATGTATTTTTAGCAAAAACAACAACTGAAAAATCATCTTCTCTGGTCATATTTCTCCCATCTTATCCATTCCCGGTACAGACAACTCTTTCTACCGCTTATTTATCCAGGCATCTGCGTAGAGAACTGATCTGCTCAAAAATTTATATCTTTTCTTCTTTTTTTCAGCTTACTGGGAATGTGCGCTCTGACAATCGCTTCGTAAATACGTTTGCTGTTATTGTGATCCCGGTACGGAAGAAGAGTATCTCTTCGCTTTGCATATTCCGGTTTCTCCTGGAAGTTGTTTTTCGCATAGGATTCTATGGTATCCAGAAGCTCCTCTTCTGTCCATGCCAGATCCCCGAAAACATCTTTTCTGTAATCTACATAACTTCCGTGGGCCTTCTCGTAAGTTTCCAGATCAAAAGGATAAAAAACTACCGGTTTCCCCTGATAATAAACTTCCCAGGAAACAGAAGAATAATCTGTGATCAGCATATGACAGCTCATCAGAAGCTGGTTTAACGGCACAGTTCCAAAGGGGATCAGCCGGATGTGTCTGTCCTCCGTATAAAAGTTTCCGAGACGCTCCCGAAACTTGGCATGAATATAAAAATTCAGCGTGATATTCTCTCTTTCCAGGATCGTCCTCAGCCGTTCATCCTGCAAAAGTGTTTCATATCTCTGATAATATTCACTTTTACGGAATGCTTCTTCACTGATATCTTCCAGCCAGTTTCTCCACGTAGGCATCAGAAGGATCTCTTTATGTGCAGGGTCCGACCGGTCTTCCAGAACATCCCATCTGGAAAAGCCGGTTACAATCACTTCTTCCTTATCATAACCGAAATATTTCTCTATGATCTTCTGCTCCGGTTCTGAAGTTACCACAAACAACGCCATCTGGTTTCCACAGTTTTTGCGATAGGTTTTATGGCACTGTTTAAATGCGGTGACACCATGCTGCAGAAAAATAATATTTTTTCTGGCCTGATACTGAAGCTTATAAACACTGATCGGAGAATCCCAGATATAAAAATGCCGGATCGCATCTGTGGAAATAAGATACTGAGCCGCACTGAGATAGATCATGTATTTAAATGACATGAACTGGATCACATTCGGTTCATATTTCTTTACAGCCTGATAATCCGGACTATTTTTATCTATTACATAAAGGATCTTTTTTCGTTGTTCTTCCGGTACCTGTTCCATACAGTACCGGAAGAAATAAAAACCGTTGTCCTGTGCCATCGTGCAGTATTTCTCGCCTACAAGCCACAATTTCTTATGGTCCCAGTAGGGCTTCAGGATAAAATAACACAAAAGAGCCAGAAATTCTTTCATAAGGAACAGATAGCTGTCGTATTTTCGGTCATATTTCCGGTATTGAAGATTAAACTGCCGCTTCCCGTTGACAAAGGGATAGATCATATTTCCGCCATTTGTTCTTGTCCATCTTGGAAAAAAGATCAGTTTCAGTTTCAGAAATATACTTAATCCACCCAGGATCGCATCATAAGTTTCCCCACTGCCGCTGTCAACAACAGCCACAACATCCCAGAATGCCCGCTCCATAGGATAGGCATTTACATTGATCTCCGCCCGATAGACAGTTCTGTTTCCTCTGGATCTCGTGTGTAGTATAAACGGATAGCTGACATCCATGATCTCATTTCGCAGTTTCAGTTTCAAAGACCGGATCTGTCCCTTTTCCTCCGGCAGTTCAAAACAGATCTTTATGGTTCCTTTTTTCAGGGAAAATCTTTTGGTTTTTACTTTGATCTCAGCCGAAGCTTCCTTGAAATCCTGCATATTTCCACCTGTATCGCTTATTGCTCTGACCAGTCTCCATTATCATCCCAGATAATGTCTCCGTTTCCGCCATCGCTGCCGCTGTCATCGATCACTTCGTCTCCGTTTCCGCTGTTATCACCGTCATCTACATAACCGCCATCATCGCTGTTATCGGAATCGCCGCTGTCTCCATTGTCATAATTATCATTGCCGTCATCACCGTCACCATTGTCATAATTTCCGTTATCACTGCTGTCATCACTTCCATCGTCTCCGCCGTCGTAACTTCCATTATCACTGTTATCGTAATCACTGCTGTTATCACTGTTATCTGTGCTGCTGTCAGAAGAAGAATCGGTTGCATCAGAAGAATCCGTTGTACTGTCTGTAGAATCTGTGCTGTCTGTATTCTCACTGTTATCCGTTTCCACATTTCCCTGTGTGCTCTTCTCGCTCTTCTCGCTGAGACTCATATAAGTCAGATATGCAGATCCGTTGTCGATCATCAGCTTCGCACTCTCCATATCTCCCAGTTCCACACTGTAGATCTCATATGCGTTTCCGTCTCCATCCACGATCTTCATATCATAAATAGCATCTGTGGCGGATTCCGGTGTGTAATACATCTGTACCTGTTCTGCTGCCTTGATCGTAGACTCTGCCGGAACCAGATTCTTACCCCATTCTGATCCACCGGCTGCACGGAGATAGATCTCTCGCACTTCACCCTTGGTGCTGTTTGAGAGATAAACAAATTTCGCGGTACTTGTCTTCACACCAATAAGCTTCGGTGCCGGTGTTGAAGTCGGCAGCGGACTGGCTGTTGCCGGTGTTGAAGTCGGTGCGGCTGTCGGAACCGGTGTCGGTGTTACTTCCACGGTGTCTTTTGATGAGCTTCCGCATCCGGCTGCGCTCAGTGCTGCAGTTGCTGCCAGTGCAATCATAATTTTCTTATATTTCATAATAATTACCTCCAGAATTACTGTTTATACATATTTGTTTTATGCAAGTAACGTTTTTCCGATAAAATATCCGAGAACCAGGATTCCAAGAATGATTCTGTACCATCCAAATGCCTTGAAATCATGTTTCTTGATATATCCCATCAGGAATTTGATCGCCAGGATAGATACCACAAAAGATACCAGTACACCTACGATCAGGATGATCAACTCTGTAGAGCTGAAGGCAAAACCGAATTTCACAAGCTTCAGAAGACTTGCGCCAAACATAACCGGAATTGCCAGGAAAAAGGTAAACTCAGCCGCAACAGTACGGGAAGTTCCGGCGAGGATTCCTCCGATAATAGTAGATCCGGAGCGGGAAGTTCCCGGGATTACGGAAAGCACCTGGAAACAGCCAATGATCAGCGCCGTTTTAAAGGTAAGATCCTCCAGGCTGGTACAGGCTGGTCTGCGACGTTTATTGTAATTCTCGATCACAATAAACAGAACACCATATACGATCAGTGTGATCGCAACTACAACATAATTATAAAATTTCTCTTCAATGATATCATTAAATGGAAGTGCGATGATGATCGTCGGCAGACATGCTACCAGGATCTTGACCCACAGGATCCATTTCTCCTTGTCACAGTATTTCTCCACAAATGTAAGGATTGCTCTGGATACTGCCGGCTGTTTACGCAGTGCCATCTGTGTTTTTTTCGGGATTTTTCTTATGTAAAAAGGCCACAGCTTACTCCAGTACAATACGACAACTGCCATGATCGCACCAAGCTGGATGACAACCAGGAAGAATTCCATAAATGCATCAGATACATTCAGCTTGATAAATTCATCTACCAGGATCATGTGGCCGGTACTGCTGATGGGAAGCCACTCTGTAATTCCCTCCACGATACCAAGAAGGATAACCTTCAGCAATTCTATAAAGCTCATACAAACTCCTTTCGTAATTTACGTCCAACGCAAGATAAGGACAGAGCCGGCATGTAAACAACGGCCCCGTCCTTATCAGTATATTACATATTTTGCAATTCGTAAACTTTGAAATTTCCATTTCACAAAATTTACGCTTTTTTTACATTTTCATGACCTTTAGCGATTATCAATCTTCGCGATGTCTACCAGAGTCAGATTGTTCAGGTCTGTGTTCTCAAGACTTGTAACCAGCGCCTCTGCAGTGTCAAGGCTTGTAAGTACGTTAACGCCTGTCTCGATAGCATTACGACGGATGACGAAACCATCTTTCTGATGCTCAACGCCCTGTGGCGGTGTATCGATGACAACATCGATCTTGTGGCCAAGGATCAGGTCCATCAGGTTCGGAGACGGCTGCTCCAGCTTGTTGGTACGTGTTACCTTGATTCCGTTCTCAGTCAGGACATTTGCAGTACCTCTTGTTGCGAAGATACGGTATCCCTGAGCCTCAAATCTCTTGGCGATCGGAATAATATCCTTTTTATCCTCATCTTTCACAGTGATGATCATCTGTTTGTGTTTCGGAAGGCGAATTCCTGCTCCGATGAATGCTTTGTAAAGAGCCTCATTGAAGGTCTTTGCAATACCAAGGCACTCACCTGTGGATTTCATCTCAGGTCCAAGGCTGATATCTGCGCCTCTGATCTTCTCGAAGGAGAATACAGGCATCTTGATTGCGAAATACTCTGCCTCTTTCTGAAGTCCCGGTGTGTAGCCAAGCTCTTTGATCTTGTGTCCAAGGATGACTCTTGTTGCAAGAGGAACGATCGGGATTCCTGTTACCTTGCTGATATACGGTACTGTACGGCTGGAACGTGGGTTAACCTCGATAACATATACATCCTCGCCTACAACGATAAACTGGATATTGATCATACCGATCACATGAAGTGCCTGTGCAAGACGACGTGTGTACTCGGCAATGGTATCTTTTGCTTTCTGGCTGATGGTCTGTGCCGGATATACGGAAATACTGTCTCCGGAGTGGATACCTGCACGCTCGATGTGCTCCATGATTCCAGGGATCAGGATGTCCTCACCGTCGCATACCGCATCGACCTCGATTTCTTTACCCATGAGATATTTATCAACAAGGATCGGATGCTCCTGTGCGATCTGGTTGATGATTCCGATGTACTCTTCCACATCCTCATCGCTGACAGCAATACGCATTCCCTGTCCTCCAAGTACGTAGGACGGGCGGACAAGTACCGGATATCCCAGCTCGTTGGCAGCTTTTTTCGCCTCTTCTGCTGTGAATACGGTGTGTCCCTTCGGTCTCGGAATCTGGCATTTCTCAAGGATGGCATCAAAGAGTTCTCTGTCCTCTGCGGCATCTACGTTCTCAGCAGATGTTCCAAGGATCTTCACGCCCATCTTGATCAGTGCTTCGGTAAGCTTGATGGCTGTCTGTCCACCGAACTGAACAACGGCTCCGTCCGGTTTCTCGATATTTACAACATTCTCAACATCTTCCGGTGTCAGTGGCTCGAAATACAGTTTGTCCGCGATATCAAAGTCTGTACTTACTGTCTCCGGGTTGTTGTTGATGATGATAGTCTCGTATCCTTCTTTTGCAAATGCCCATGTACAGTGTACGGAGCAGAAGTCGAACTCGATACCCTGTCCGATACGGATCGGTCCGGAACCAAGTACCAGGATCTTCTTTTTATCTTTGGTCTCGATTGCTTCGTTCTCTGTCTGATCATCGCCATATACAGAATAATAGTATGGTGTCTCTGCCGCAAACTCTGCCGCACAGGTATCTACCATCTTATATGCTGCACGGATGCCGTACTCTTTACGCAGCTCTTTGATCTCGGCTTCTGTCTTGCCTGTGAGATCTGCGATGATGTAGTCCGGGAACTCCATTCGTTTTGCTTCCAGAAGAAGGTCTTTGTCCAGTTTCTGGGTCTTCAGAGCCTGCTCCATCTCAACAAGGATTGCCAGCTTGTCGATGAACCAGATATCGATCTTGGTGATCTCGTGAAGTTTCTCCTGGGAAATATTTCGTCTCAGGGCTTCTGCGATCTTCCAGATACGGCGGTCATCCACGATATTCAGCTCGTCCAGAAGTTCCTCATCAGAAAGATGGGAGAAATCGTAGGACATCAGACTGTCTACGTGCTGCTCCAGGGAACGGATGGCTTTCATTAAAGCACCCTCAAAGTTATGGCAGATACTCATAACCTCACCGGTAGCTTTCATCTGTGTGGTCAGTGTACGTTTTGCTGTGATAAATTTATCAAATGGCAGACGCGGGATCTTAACGACACAGTAGTCCAGCATCGGCTCGAAGCTTGCGTATGTTTTGCCTGTGATGGCATTCGGGATTTCATCCAGTGTGTAGCCCAGTGCGATCTTGGCCGCAACCTTGGCGATCGGATAACCGGTAGCCTTACTTGCAAGTGCGGAAGAACGGCTTACACGAGGGTTAACCTCGATGACACAGTACTCAAAACTCTCCGGATGAAGGGCGTACTGTACGTTACATCCACCTGTGATACCAAGTTCTGTGATGATGTTAAGCGCAGATGTACGAAGCATCTGGTACTCTTTATCTCCAAGTGTCTGGGAAGGCGCAACTACGATGGAGTCACCGGTATGGACACCAACCGGGTCAATGTTCTCCATGTTGCAGACTGTGATGCAGTTTCCTGCGCTGTCTCGCATTACCTCGTACTCGATCTCTTTCCATCCGGCGATGCATCTCTCTACAAGAACCTCGCCTACACGGGAAAGACGGAGACCATTCTCAAGGATCTCACGAAGCTCCGGCTCGTTGTGTGCGATACCGCCGCCGCTTCCGCCAAGTGTGTATGCAGGACGGAGAACAACCGGATATCCGATGGTCTGTGTAAACTCCACACCATCTTCTACGGTTGTAACGACCTTGGATGCTGCAACCGGCTCGCCGATCTTTTCCATGGTATCTTTGAACTCCTGACGGTCCTCAGCCTTACGGATGGTAGCTGCTGTGGTACCGATCAGTCGTACGTTGTGTTCTTTCAGGAAGCCTTTCTCCTCAAGCTCCATGGCAAGGTTCAGTCCTGCCTGGCCACCCAGTGTAGGAAGTACACTGTCCGGTTTTTCTTTGAGGATCAGCTGCTCTACGACCTCAACAGTCAGAGGCTCGATGTAAACTCTGTCTGCGATGTCTTTATCTGTCATGATGGTAGCAGGATTGGAGTTTAAAAGTACAACCTCCATGCCCTCTTCCTTCAGAGAGCGGCATGCCTGGGTTCCTGCATAGTCAAACTCTGCTGCCTGGCCGATTACGATCGGACCTGAGCCGATCACAAGTACTTTTTTTATGTCCTTATTCCTTGGCATTATTTCTCTCCTCCCATCATCTTCATGAATCTGTCAAACAGGTAACTGGAATCCTGTGGTCCCGGGCATGCTTCCGGATGGAACTGTACGGTAAAGATGTTCTTTCCATTATATGCCATACCCTCGTTTGTTCCGTCGTTGACGTTTACAAATGCAGGATGTGCGATGTTTTTCTCCTCAAGGCCTTCTGCGTCTACTACGTAGCCATGGTTCTGGGAAGAAATATAAACTCTTCCTGTCTCCAGGTCTTTGACCGGATGGTTTCCACCTCTGTGACCGTATTTCATCTTATGGGTATCTCCGCCTGTTGCAAGAGCCATAAGCTGATGTCCAAGACAGATGGCAAAGATCGGCACATCGGAGTCATAGAGTTTCTTGATTTCTTTAATAATAGAAGTGCATTCCTTCGGATCTCCAGGGCCGTTGCTGAGCATGATGCCGTCCGGATTGTCTCCAAGGATCTCTTCTGCCGGTGTCAGAGCCGGGTAAATGGTAACCTGGCATCCTCTCTCATTCAGTGAGCGTGCGATGTTTCTCTTGGCGCCCAGATCAAGAAGCGCAACCTTCGGTCCGTTCCCCTTAAGCACTTCCTTTTCGCGGCAGGAAACCTTCTCTACCACTTTTCCCGTTGTATATGCTTTTAATCTGGGGATGATTGTATCCAGGTCATAGTTCTCGTCAACTGTGATCATTCCGTTCATGGTTCCCTTCTCACGAAGGATCTTAGTCAGTGCTCTGGTATCAATTCCTGCGATTCCCGGAATGTCGTTTTTGCTCAGAAAATGCTGAATGGTGTCTACGCTTCTGAAGTTGCTGGGAACTCGTGATAATTCGCGTACAATAAATCCGTCAATCCACGGCTTCCTTGATTCCTGGTCATCATAACAGATTCCGTAGTTTCCGATCAGCGGATATGTCATACACACCGCCTGTCCTGCGTAAGAAGGATCTGTCATTACTTCCAGATAACCGGTCATGGAAGTGTTAAAGACAATTTCACTGATGACTTCCCTTGCAGAACCAATGCTAGTTCCTGTAAATACATGGCCATCTTCCAATATCAGAAATGCTTTCATACAATCTCCCTTTCTTTGTTCTCTTATTTTATCCTAAATCTTCAAGATTGTATCACAGGAATCGTCATTTTTCAACACCATATGCAAAAAAAATGTATAAAACTAACTTAAAATATTTTTTTTGAATTTTTTTAATTTTTTTGAATTTTTCTATTGACATTATCCAATTCCTGAGTTATTATAAGTGAGCAGTCGACGAGCGGAGCAAACAAAGCGAAGTAAGCCGGTTGAAAAAATGCAGGAATGGCGGAATTGGCAGACGCGCAGGCTTCAGGTGCCTGTGGTCGCAAGATCGTGTGGGTTCAAGTCCCATTTCCTGCATTCTTTTTTATTTTATCCAAAATCAAAAGGAGCTGTTGCTTCCCGGAGGAACTTTCATCCGGAAGGCAGCAGCTCTTTTATTTTTTCCATTTTTCCTCCACAAAATACCAGGAAAAAAGTAAAACCCGGGTCCTCTCCCATTTTCGCTATGATGTAGTCAGTTCAAAGAACAACACATTTCCAAAACAAAAGGAGGACCTGATCATGAAGCCATAAATCTCAGACACCGATACACATTAACTTCATTCATATTTACAACAGGAGGAAAAAATAATGACAATTAGATTTAATACTTATGATTACGATGCACTTTTTGGCGCTTTCACAACATTTTTTATTATAATGGCTGGTTTTGCTATTTTAGTCTGGACTATTTTCTATTTTATAAAAAAATCCGATAAAAACAAACCTGTCTTCGCAACACGTGCAAAAATCCTTGAAAAAATCACAGATACTCTCTTCGTTGGATGGTATCTTGTAGAATTCGAAAACGGAGAACGTTTAAAACTCAGAACTTTCGAACCACGTAAAGTATTTTTTTCTGCAGGCGATATCGGAATCCTTCGCTACCAGGGAATCACCATTCTCTCCTTCCAGAAAGAAAACCGTCCACCAATGCGTTGAAAGGACATTTCCTATGATACATGTTCGATCTTTCCGCACTGCCGGAAAATGCCACGGATTTGACATCAGCCGGTGTCAGGATCAGATCAGAATACTTTCCGATGCCACACAGACAACCATAGTTTTATGCGACGGGGCTGGAAGCAGCCCCTATGGTGGCATTGCGGCCAGTGTAGCTGCCAGTACTCTGGCCGGAAATCTTCATCTTAATTTCGAACAGTATCTTCATGGTGCCCTTCCCGATATCCGGATGCAGCTGACCAGGACTGTGGACACTGAATTAAAAAAAATGGCAAAAGAAATGCAGATCGATCCCCGGCTGCTGGCAACAACCATGCTTGCCATTTCCATAGACAATGACGGCAGATTTGTCGGTGTTCATCTGGGAGACGGCAGCATCTTGTGGAACGTTGGCAGCAGTGATCTCCTTAAGACTGTCTCTTCTCCTCAGAGAGGAGATCAGCCAAATTCAACCTATCTGACCATGAACTGCCCGCTTTTTTATTACCTGCGCTTTTATCGCTGGACAAAACCTGGTGCCAGAAGGATCATCCTCTTATCCGATGGAATGAACGGCCTGAACGCGCCACTCACTTCCGGTATCTTTTCTGTGCAGAATCAGGATCTCCTGAATCAGAAAATGATAAACACCAGAAATTTTGATGATATGAGCTATGTGCTCTGTGAGTTAGATGCTCCCTGTTCCAGGCAATGACGTCAGTGCCCCGGCCATTTTTGCAAAATCATCCGAAAATATATGTGATATCCACCGTTTTCTCTTTTCTGTCCCCCAGGATCTGCTCCGCTTTCTCCCTCAGCTCTCTGTACCCGTAGAAAGAAATACCATAATATCTGTCGTCATCCCGTCCCAGCGCATATAGCATCTCTTTCTCAAGATCCACATAAGCATAAGGAATATCCGCATACGGGTGCAGCTGAGAATTTTCATCCACAGAATAGATATTCAGTACTCTTTCCAGCCATCCGTCAAGGGAATGGACGCTTACCTGGCCCTCTCTTGTATACAGCGCCAGATATCTGCCTTTCGGATCTGCCAAAATATCTGTTTTCTGTGCAGAATCCATATCCACCACCTGTGTGGCGATATTTTTTCCGGAAGCAAGATCCCATATCGTAACTTTTCTGTCGCAGTATACCACCAGCTGTTCATCTTCTTTAAAAAATGCCACCAGTGGTTCCTCTGCCCCATTGCGGGAAATCGTGAAAAACGGCTCTTTCTTCTCTCCGTCATACACATCGATCGATGTATCATTTATGACTGCAAAACGCTTTGTTGACGCTCCCTGAACCCGTGTTCCTTCTGTCGTCTTCTCCACAGTTTTTTCTGTCTGAATTTTCTTTTTTATATCCTGTGCCTCTGCCGGTTTCATGGATGTATCCTGCGCGATCTGAGAAATGACCAGAAACGGCGTCCCGTCCTTCATCTGAATGATCACTTTTTTATTCGCATCATATAAAAAACCGCCAACAGAACTGTCTTCCGCGGAAAAAATCTTCTGACGATCATCCATCCAGAACCGTTCCACACTTCCGTCCGCAAGGCCAAGCAGCACTGTACTTTCATTATACACTGCCAGTTTCACGATTGGATATGAAAAATCTTCTTCACATAATATGTTATATGTATTCCTGTCAATGATCATCAGATGTGTACCCAGGTTGACCAAGATCACGTCTGCCTTTTTTTCACTGTCAAACTGAAAATTTTCATATACTGCTGCATCTGCATACAGAGAATCTTCATACTGTGTCCGCAGATAATGGGTCGTATTTTCCCACACTCTTCCCTTTTCCATCTGATATATTGCTTCACGGTATCTTTTTTTATCATCGATTCCACCACTTCCAAAAGGCACGTTCTCACATTCTATGGTAAGGAATTCCGAATTACTGATAAAACGGATCACGGAAACATGATTAGCTTCCAGTGTTGTCTGTTTTCCGGTATTCAGATCAACCGTCTGAATGCCTCCGTCCCAGATATCCCCGGAAGCATAATCAAGCCAGCTGACTGCCAGAGTATTTCCGTCCGGAGAAATTGCGATGGAAGTTATATGATCCATTGCATCCACAGTCAATCTGATCTTTTCCATGCTGTCCTGGTTCAGGTCATACCGATACACATAAACTCCATCCAGAGACTCGCAGCCAAATACAAGCATTCCATCATGAAGTGCCCAGACCGGAGTTTCCAGCATGTTGTCCTCTTCTTTTAACGGAATCCTTTTTATACATTTCTGCTGTTCGATGTCTATGTAGTACACTGTGTTCTGTGAAAACAACAATATTTTTCCCTCAGAAACAAACTTTCCATCTATAAATGCAGAAGTTTCCTCCTCCAGTTTACACTTCCACTTCAAAGACCAGTCTTCCATATTGTAAAAATATGCGATTCCCGATTCATCCAGACAGAAAAACACCTTTCCATCCGGACTGCTTTCACCGATATCCGTTGTATTATTTTCCAGTTCCACCTGTCTGTCCGGCCGGAAACCTTCTACGTTTCCTTCATGATGATAACTGTACAGGGCAGAATTCAATGCATAGATCTCTTCCGGGATCACTGGTGTATCCCCTTCTTCCTGTGCTTCCAGAGCAGCCTGTAACGCTTCTTCCCGGTTTCCTTCCTTCAGAAGTTCCGCAGACAGAGCCACCTGATCCTCCGCCCGGTTTTCCATGATCCGCCGGTTCTGTTCTTCGATCCTGTGGTTTCTGTCCATGGCAAACAGGAAAAAAGCATTTGCCATCAGCACAGCCAGAGATCCAATGACTGCATATTTCTTTATGATATAATTTCTCTGCCTCTGTTTCAGGGAATCATATGTGGTTCCTAAGATTGGAGCCGCAATCTTTAACAGTACGTTTTTCTTTACATTTCGGAGCACCTGTTCCGGCGTTTCCCCTCTTGCATCGGCCGCAAGGACCTCTGCAGTCCTGTCACTGCCCAGCAGTTCCTTTGGGAAAACATCTTCCGGTTCTCCCTCTGTTACTACGGCAAGTATCCTGGATCTGTCATGAAATTCAAGAAATGTTTTTATTTCCAGATTAACCCAGGGGGAATCTTTGGTTTCAGAAGAGCAGATCACGATCAACCATCCCGAATTTTTCAGTGCTTCCCGGATCTGGAGCCCAAAATCAGAACAGGATGACAGTTCCCCTTCGTCCATAAAAACCCGTCTGATCTTTTTTATTTTATTTTTACGCATCCACGGAATGTGGAAATGTTCCAGTTTCTGCTGAAGTATTTTTGCAGCCTGGCTGTCCGTTTCCCCATGACGATAGCAGATAAACGCATCATATACAACCTGGGAAAGATCGCTTTTATACGGCTGCAGCGCATGAATAAGATCCGATACATCTGCCAGCATTTCTTCACAGGAATGATATCGCTCCTCCGGCGTTTTCTTTAACGCTTTCGAAATGATCTGATGGACTTTATCCGCCATATGAGCCGGACAGTTCAGCTTTTTCAGTTTTCTTTTTGAAAGATACAGGCCGATATTCGCAGAGTCAAGTTCCCTCTGGGTGTATCTCTTTCCGGTCAGCATCAGAAGAAGCAGGTATCCCACACTGTACAGATCTGCCTCTGCTCCCAGCCTCAGAGTTCCATCATTGTGCCCGACAATCTCCGGCGACTCGAATCCCATTGTGGAAAATAATGCTCTGTCACGAATCACAGGACATAACCCGTCCTCGCAGACAGGTCTCGCCGCTCCAAAATCCACCAGAGAAACAAGCTTATCTTCCTCTGAGAGGCTTCCTTTTATAAATACATTTCCGTCCTGGATATCCAGATGGAGAAAACCTGCTTCATGAACTTCTTTCACCGCGAATAATACCTGTTTTATGATCTGAAATGCCTGGACAACCGAAAATTTTTCTCCCTGGGAAAGATAAGATTTCAGTGCTTTTCCTTTGGATTCCAGTGATGTCATGATTGTAACAGTGTTATTTACCAGATGAAAAGTATGTCCCTCATCAAAAGAGAGCTCAACTTCCCCGGAAGCGCTGATGACGGGAATCGTTCTGGCAGCGGTATTGTAAATTTTCCCTGTTATCTCCTGCTCCTGCATCTGCATTTTTTTGACAGAATCCAGATAACGGACGGATGCCGGATCTTCTGACGCAGATACGATCTCACCATCTTCTCTTCTCTCAAAAACAAACGCAGCTGACAGCGGAAAACACTCTTTTAACGCATAGTCAATTTCACTGACTGTAATTTTCCCATCAAGATAAGATATTTTTTTACATGGGTATACAATACTTCCGCCGCCTTCTCCGATAGGTTTTCCGGTAATTTTATACAGTTCACCCTGGGATAAACGGATCCATGTTCCTTCCTGCAGTACTTTTCGCATTGTTTTTTCCTTTTTCTCATTCACACTTCTTCTACGTTTCCATATCCGGATTCCAGCCACATATCACTTAAATTCTCGGTTTTTCCATCCCATGACAGCCCCGGTGTTCCTATCTCCTCCGCCACAAGCGCATAAAGAACAAACCGGTCCAGAGGAAATGGCGGATACAGTGGTTCAAAAGAAAACATCATCAGAAATCCATTGATGCAGCTGATATAACCTTCTATTTTTTCGTATTCATCCCAGCTGTCAACAACATCTTCCAGCTGCCCGAGAATGTTTTCCATATTTTCAGAAAAATATTTTTCTTCGTTTGCTTCTGCCATTTCATAAAGTTCATTCCGTAAATCTTCATTTTCATTTCTTGAATATCCGGAAATAAAAAGATACGCAAGCAACAGTATATCTTTACGTTCAACAATGGCCGCATTGTCCGGTTTTTCCACAAAGCGTCTGATTGCTCCCAGACGGTTGCTTCTCTCATAAGCCTTACACACAAGATAAATTTCTTTATTAAATGGTATATTGTCATGTTTCGTCTTCAGACTTCCATGTGATGGCAGGCCAAGCTCCCCGGGTTCTGCAAACTGCCAGCCATGAGCACACATAAATGCTCTGGCCAGACTTCCCATATCCGGATAACCATCTTCCGCGATCTCAACTTTAACCTGGTTATCTCCGGAATTTGAAACCTTTCCGACTGCATCGTTTCTGCGGTCACCTTTGTGATATGCCCAGTAATCGTAAGTTGGATACAGTTTTACAAGATAGCGTGTCAGTTCCATCAGGTCTTTTCTTCGCTGCAGGGAGTATCCGGAATAGTAAACAGAAAGATTATCCGATACCACTTTTTTCGTTTTTTTATCTTTCTTCACGAGGATTTTTCGTCTGGTAAACTCTGGATCTACAGAATACATATATTCGATCAGTTTGTCTTCCATATCTTCCCGCTCAGATTCCGGAACACTGATACCGGCCAGTTCCGGTATCTGGTTACTGATCATTCTGGTCATGCCGATATTTCCCACAGTCTGCGTTTTCCCGGCATCTTCTGCATCCTGTGGTCTGTTCTGTTCATATTTTTTGAGTATGCTTTTAACTTTAGTCCAGTCACCCTGGGGACGCAGCATTTTACAGAACAGGCAGATACAGTCCAGCGGATTTCTTACGCTGAACGGTTCGTGTCCACAGGCAAGGAGAAATTTTGTCGTAGTATAATCATCCATATTTAAAAGGAAAGACAGTTTTACCGCAAGTTCTCTTTTTCTGGGATATTTTTTGTCACTGAGCCATTGAAACCATTCGATTGCCTTCACTACCTCGTTCTGTTCCTTTAACATATATTTTTCCAGCCTGGAACTCAGATTCTTAAGAAATTTCTCCGGCCATGGGACATTGTTATTTACGGTCAGATCTTCATAGGATTCCCCTGTTTCTTCGGAAGCATCACGCAAAAGTTCAGAAAAAGATGCCTGTATCTGCCTTCTCATCAAAAATCCGGCTGTACAGAGATTTCTGGCATCGTTCAGGCTCCTGACAACAGCCATCGGATCGTTCATCAGTTCTTCACTCATATCTGCCAGTTCTTTCGTCCATATATCCATTGATTCTTCTGCCTGTCTTGTGAGACTGTTCTCATATTGAAGGCAAGTATTTTCCATGTGTTTTCGTTTCCTTTCCCTGTAAAAAATACAGCAACAGGCTCCCTTTCTCTCAGGAGCCTGCCACATCTCAAATATTTATTCCGTTTTTTCTTCAGATTCTGTTGCAGTTTCTTCTGCTTCTTCCACCACTTCCTGCGTATCTGTTTCTTCCGAAGTCTCTGCTTCCGGAGCGGCTTCTTCAGTCTTCATCGTTTCCGTTTCTCTTCCGGATACTTCCTTCTCCGGTGTTTCTGTTTCTTCTGCTGCCTCTGTTACTTCCTCTGCTTCCGTAACTTCTGCATCTGCTGCGTCTTTCAGTTCTTCCTCTGCCTGCTCGATCACGTCAGTGGCTTTTTCTTCCAGTTCTGCTGTCGGACACGCGGCGCCGCAGTAAGGGCAGAAACTTGCTTCTCTCATTACTGCCTTATGGCAGGCCGGACAGAACTTCTCGCCCTTGCTGGCTGCAATGGCATCCCGGAAGTGATCCGCCTCCAGCATGTGCTGGCTGATCTCCTCGCAGATTGCTCCCACTTCTCCGTCAACAGCTTCTCCGTGTTCATAACGGGTGTAGATCATTTTTCCGATGTCCATCATCAGTTTTTCTGTCATACGCTCCTGTGCAGAAAGTTTATTGCGGATCTTCTGGATCTCATAGAGATTCTCCGCCTTGGAACTGAGGCCCTTCGCTTTCCGTGTCAGTGCATTTCCAAGATCATCCCAAAAACTGCTCTTCGCCATATCTGTCACGCTCCTTTTTATTTGCTTCCTGTGTTATCTTTATCCCTCCAGCAGCGTAGTTTCCTGACCACGCATCAGGATCTTCGGTCCGCCATTTCCCTGGATGTATCCTTCTGTGATCACTACCTCACCGATATTATCATCCTTCGGGATCTCGTACATAATGTCCAGCATATACTCTTCCAGAATCGCACGAAGTGCTCTGGCGCCTGTGTGACGCTCCAGTGCCTTACGTGCAATAGCATGAAGTGCTCCGTCCTCAAACTCAAGCTTTACTTCATCCAGCGCCAGAAGTTTCTGGTACTGTTTCAGGATGGCATTCTTCGGCTCCTTGAGGATCTTCACAAGCATGTCTTCTGTCAGTCCATTCAGTGTAAAGATGATCGGAAGACGTCCGATAAACTCCGGGATCATTCCAAATGCACGGAGATCATCTACAGTTACCTTCTCCAGTACATGAGGATCATTGTCATATTTATCCTTCAGATCTGCGTAAAATCCGATAGAAGCCTGCTTGTTCAGTCTCTCCTTGATGATATTCTCAAGATCCGGGAAAGCACCGCCGCAGATAAACAGGATATTTCTTGTATTTACAGTCACCATCGGGACCATTGCGTTCTTGCTGGTAGCACCTACCGGCACCTCGACCTCACTTCCCTCCAGAAGTTTCAGAAGTCCCTGCTGCACAGCCTCACCACTGACATCTCTCTGATTGGTGTTCTTCTTCTTGGCAATCTTGTCGATCTCATCGATAAAGATGATTCCGTGCTCTGCTTTCTCCACATCATTATCTGCTGCTGCAAGAAGCTTGGATACCACGCTCTCGATATCATCACCAATATATCCTGCCTCTGTAAGAGAGGTGGCATCTGCAATAGCCAACGGCACCTGAAGGAGTTTGGCAAGCATTTTTACCAGATAAGTCTTACCACATCCTGTCGGTCCGATCATCAGCATATTGGATTTCTCGATCTCAATATCATCCATGGTGTCCGTAGCAACTCTCTTATAATGATTATATACACCTACGGACATTACTTTCTTGGCATATTCCTGTCCGATCACATATTCATCCAGCGTTGCCTTGATCTTATGCGGTGCCGGGATATCTTTAAGATCGATCACCGGCCTCGGGGTTTCAGATTTCTTCTTGATCTTCTTCGCCTGATTTCCCGGATTCTGAAGACTGCTAAGATCGATCATGCTCACATTTGGCATGTTAAAAAGATCGGAATAATTTCCATTGCTCATCTGTGTATTCATAGTATCAAAGCTCTTCTGCATACAGTCTGCACAGATATGTATATTATTGGGAAGGTCGATCATCTTCCCTGCCTGACTCTCCGGTCTGCGGCATAAAAAGCAGAATTTCTCGTATTTCTGCTCCTGGTCATTGTCTTTATTATTATCAAACTGATCTGCCATAACATTTCCTTTCTGGTTTTTATAAGACGGAAGCCGGTTTCGTTTTCCGTCTTGTGTCATAATGCATATTATACCACATAATCCCGACGTATCAAATTAAGTTTTTATAAAACAGGGAGCCGCAAAAAACGCAGCTCCCTGTCCAGATTTCTGTTTTCAGTTGTCACTTTTTTCAGTTGTCAGAAGCCGGCTTGCTTCCAAGAGTGACTTCTACGGTTTCTTCTTTATATTCTCCGTTATTTGCTCTTGCAATTACCACTTCCACGGTTTCGCCTGATTCGTAATACTGAAGTTTATCCACCAGATCATTCTTGCCGCTTACCTTCTGCCCATCCAGTTTTACAACGATATCACCTTTTTTGATCCCGGCTTTATCTGCCGCACCACCTGGTGTAACTTCTGTAAGAAATGCTCCTGCCGGCATATTGTACATCTGGATTGCCTCTGTTGTAAGGTCCGCAGCTTTGATTCCCATATAACCAACTTTTGAAGTGTCTTCTATTTTATCACGTGTTTCGCGGTTCATCAGCTCTTCCAGGATCGGTTCTGCTTTGGATATCGGAATTGCATATCCCATTCCCTCCACCTGACTGTCTGCGTATTTGGCCGCATTGATCCCGATCACTTCGCCTTTCATGTTCAGAAGCGCACCACCACTGTTTCCGGGATTGATAGCCGCATCTGTCTGGATCAGTCCACTGGTATCACCATCCTCTGTGCTGATGGTACGGTTCAGGGCACTTACCCATCCGGAAGTGACTGACTGGCCATAACCCAGAGCATTACCAATCGCAACTACCTGCTCACCTACTACAAGATCGTCGGAACTTCCCATCTGTGCGATCTTGATCTCATTCATCGTCTCTTCCGGAATATCGGACTTCTCTACAGCAATTACTGCCAGATCGTTCTCTTCGTCTGTTCCCTTGATCTTGGCTGATACCGCATTATTCACATCCACACTGCTATCTGAACTGTCTGTAATACTGTCGCCACTGGCCATCGCCTGTGTCTCTTCTTCCGCACCGACTACATCTCCGCCTGCAAAACATACGGTAAGTGTTGTTGCGCCGGATACCACATGATTATTCGTTGCGATCAGAAGTTCACTGTCATTCTCACCTACAATGATTCCGGAACCGCTTCCCGCACTCTGATACTGTCTTGTTCCATATCCGAAAAAGCTCGGGATCTCCTGTACACTGACAGAAGTGATCGCAACGATCGAGGACATCGTCGCCTGTGCAACTCCGGCTACTGTTCCGCTCTCTGCTACGATGCTTTTCACACTGGATTCTGTGGAACTGCCATCTGTGCTTTCTTCTGTACCGGTAACAGTTTCTGTTTTTCCGATCTGTGTACTGCTGCTGTTATTATCTCTGTATTTATCTGCCGCAATATTTACTCCCTGAAAAACAGCACCTGCCACCAGTCCAAAGATCACTGCCAGGGCAACGGCTGTTGCAGCCTTCTTTCCAAAGCCGCCGTTCCCGCCTCCATGAGCTGTCTTCGGTTTATGAGGTTTCTTGGGTGGAATACTTCCTCCCGCATAATTTCCTGCCTGCGGCTGATGCACTTCATAATGTGCATATTTCGGTTTTTCCTGAAAACTGGTATTATTCTGAAAATTGCTGCTGTTTGTTCCATTTCCGTAACCGTTCTCCTGCATTCTCCGGCCTGCGGAATATGGATGAGCCATTGGTTTCTGTGCAATATCTATATTTTCAGTACTGTTATCTGCAGCACTGCCGGTATCTGTATTTCCAAAAGTATCCAAAGGTTTCTCTTCTGTTGGAACATTTTCGTTTACCTCTGGCAGATCTTCATCCCATCTGTTTTCTTCACTCATGACCCTGGTGCTCCCTTCTCAAATTTTTCTTATGCCATCTGCTTTATAAAAACAGTTTAACAGGCAATTGTGTTCAAACTGTGATATATCCTTTAAAAAAGCGTGACCCGCTGATTCTTCCTGATCATTTCTGTTTTTTCCAGTATTCCGGACTCATAGTACAAAACAGGATCAGTCTTTCAGGAAGTTTCTGATATCTTTTTCCGAGGAAATATCCGGCATACTTGGAAGCACTCTGAAAAAACAGTCCGGGGATCATCCAGATATGTCCGGTTTTCAGAAGATAAGACAGGCTCTTTTTTACCAGGCGCACTCCCTCCCCCTCAGACGGAACTCCTTCAAAAACTTCCGGATGCTCTGCCTGGGAAACGCCAAGATCAAAATTTCTGTGAAACTGCTGGCTGCAGCTGTAATTATGAGAGTGATAAACCTTAGCCTCTGCTGCATAAGCAACCGCATAACCTTTTTTTACCATCCAGCCTGCATAGATCATATCTTCATTAAAAATAGCATGTTCCGGAAATCCGCCGATCTCATTGTAGATCCTGTGATCGTATGCTGCACAGACATTTGAGCAAAAATATGTCTTGATTCCTCTGGTCTCTACATCTTTTTCTGTTTTAAGGCAGGACTGCTCCGGATAATTAAACGAACGGGTATATTTTTCAAGGAAACCGCAGTCATTTTTGGGAAGCTGTCGTGCATAGGCCGCTCCTGTCTTTTCATTCCCGGCAACAGCCTGAACAAGATTTCCAACCAGATTTCTGTCTGCCGGTAATGCATCCTGAGTCATAAATATGAGGATCTCCGCATCCGAAAGCTCTGCTCCCCTTCTTCTTGTTGCACCATGATCAAATTCCTGTTTTGTAAGATGGTGGACTTCCACCAGCGGATACTTCTGTTCCCAGTTTTCTCTCCAGAATTTTTTCTCTGTATTCATAACTATGATCTTATTGACAGGATATTTCTGTGTGCTGAGGCGCTCCAGAAGTTTGTCAAATTCTTCTCCCGGGTGATATGCCGGTATGATCACATCTGTTTTTACTGCATTCATAATTCTCTCCTGTCCAGAAAGGACCACCCTCACCGGATGGTCCCTTCTGCTGGTTGATTATTTTAATTTTTTATTCTCCGTCTGAGAGATCGTCAGCTCCTGCGCCGCCATCTCCGCCGCCAGCATCTCCCCCAGCGTCATCTCCGCCGGATTCATCTCCGCCTCCAGACGTATCATCGCCAGTATCTCCTGCACCGGAATCGTCGTTTCCTGAATCGTCTCCGCCGCCGGAATAATCTGTATTCGAATCGTCTCCACCACCGGAATAATCCGTATCATCGCTGGTGTCATTGCCGTAATCCGTGTAGTCTGTATTATCACTGTAATCCGTGTCATCGTAGCTGTAATCGGCAGAAGTGTCTGTACTTCCCTCCCAGGTATACGAATTATCCGTTGTTGTATTCGGAGCGTCCGTTACCGCAGGCGCTGTATCCTGTACCTGTCCACCGCCTACAATCGCAGCGATCTGCGCACTTTTGTTCAGTACATCCTGTGTCGGTGTATAATTTGTATTTCCGTACAGGAACTGATGCAGCTTCAGTACATTGGAATCCAGAGTTGTCGGTACAATGACACTGCCCTTAACTGTAGCAAATTTATAGTCCTGCGGGAATCCCGTTGTTTCATCAATGCAGTATCCGATCATTGCCGGGATCAGCTTCAGGATCTCTGTCTTGGAAACAGATGTCTTGACCATCGGGAAAACCTGATCCATGATATCAAAGATTGTGGAAAGGCCGGCTTTTTTTGCCTTGTCAACGATCATCTGGATAACTCTTCTCTGTCTCTCTGTACGTCCCATATCCAGGCTTGCCGTATAACGGATACGGCAGTAGGAAGTAGCCTGTACACCATTCAGATGATAGGTTCCGACAATCGCTTCCTGATCTTCCGGCTTCGGCTCCGGCAGCTCTACCGGTGTATAACTCTTGCCAGTCTCTTCCGCAGTTTCCACGCAGTAGTTGTTCATATGAACGATCTCCGCATAGGAAAGCGGGATATCCAGTCCTCCCAGACAGTCTACTACTGTTACCAGTGCGTCAAAATCAATGGATACGTAATCTGTAATATTAAGATCCAGGTTTGTGTTCAGCATATTAACTGCCTGTGCCGGTCCTCCAAGGGCATATGCTGCATTGGCTTTGGAATAGGTATCATCTTTCACATTGAGAAGTGTGTCTCGGTAAACAGATACCAGCTTGACTGCCTTCGTGTCGTTGTTGATACTTGCAACGATGATGGTATCACTGTTCTCTGTGTTCAGCTTCTCATTCCTGCTTCTGTGGTCCAGTCCGAACAGTGCATATGTGGTATAACCCGTCATCTGCGGTGCCTGGTCATTGGTTACGATATCCTGTTCCTGAAGATCTGTTTCCTGAATATCGATCTTGTCCAGCTTGGCTGAGATCTGACCGTAAACATATAAGCCTCCTATAAACAGGAGCAGTACGATAATTTCCAGGATAAACAGAACTTTTCTTCTTTTTTTCCGAGGTTTTGACATCTTTTCCTTTTCCCCTTTTTAGTATGCATTCTTGTTGATAAAGCCTTTAAATATGGTGAGGAACATGATCTTGATATCGAATCCTACTGACCAGTTTTCGATATAGTACAGATCACATTCGATCCTCTTCCTGATAGAAGTGTCTCCACGGTAACCATTTACCTGTGCCCATCCGGTAAGGCCCGGACGCACCTGATGTTTCACCATATACCGCGGTATTTCCTCACGAAACTTCTCTACAAAAAACGGTCTCTCCGGTCTCGGTCCCACAAGGCTCATCTCCCCTTTCAGGATATTGAAAAGCTGTGGAAGTTCATCCAGACTGGTATGACGCATGAATTTTCCGATTCCGGTGACACGTGGATCGTTTTTTACAGTCCATGCTTTCTTTTCTTCGGACTCCTTCTGGATCTCCATGGAACGGAATTTATACATCCGGAAAGTCTGATTATGAAGGCCAACACGTTCCTGTTTATAGATCAGCGGACCAGGAGAGGTCAGCTTGATCAGGATACACAGGATCAGCATCACCGGCGATGAAACAATGATCGCGATCGAAGAACCGATCACATCCATCGTCCTCTTGATCATTGCATTAAACGTATTGCTCAGCGGCACATACCGGATATTGATCACCGGAAGTCCGAGAATGTCTTCTGTATACGGTTTGGTCGGAATAATATTATTATAATCCGGAATAAATTTCGTGTGTACTCCTGATTTCTCGCAGAGTGCAACAATCTCTTCCAGACGATAATACTCACTTAAGCCCAGGGTAATAGCTATCTCATCCAGTCGGCTGGATGGAAGGATGATCATCAGATTGGCAATACGCCCGATCACCTTGACTCCTTTATAGGTAGTGCCTGCCGGCACATTGTCATCCAGTATGCCCCTGATCACATATCCCCATTGCGGATTCTGCAGGATCCTGTCCACATATTCCTCAGCGGCACGGCTGTATCCAACCAGCAGCACCTGTTTCTGGTTCATTCCTTTCTTCCGCATGTCCCGGAGAATGTAAAACACAAACATGCGTACAAGCCATTCCAGAACAATATTGATAAAACAGAAGGAAACCAGTGTAAGACGGGAATAATCCAGTTCTTTAAAATTATAAAGTGCAAACATGATGATAAGGAGCCCTAACGCGTTTGCCTTCACGATTCCGGCAAGCACGAGACGACGCCCCTGCATTCGCATCGGTGTATAAAGATCAAATGCCTGATATAAAAGCACATATCCAGGAATGATAAAGATCAGCATAAACATATATTCCTGAACGGTCTTGGACTGAACTGCGGAATGTTCAAATATTCCCTGGAAACGGATCAGCCACGCCAGCGCATAAGAGGCTGCGATCACAAATACATCGATCAGCATATGGAGACGACTGAAATTTTTCTGGTTATCTTTAATCAATTTCCGTCACCTCATTTAAGTTCATTGCTTTTATCTTATAATAGATGCATCCCAAAAGCAACAAAATCTTCCCTCCGAAATATAAAATTTCTGTGAAAATATGGAGTTTTAACCGGCAAATCGCCTAAAAATGTTGATCCAGAGCTCAACCTGCAGCTGGATATAACGTGGAAAATTCCTCATGGAAAACTTTACTTTCCTGTTCTTCCGGCTGATCTGGAAGCCATTTTTAATTCCTGCCAGATACTCCCTGCCAAAGCCTTTTGACGCAAAAAACAGGATTTTTGCCCCGAATCCGACAAGCAGAAATGGAAGGTTCAGAACGATCTGAAGGAACGGCATGTTCTTGTAAATAAGGTAAATATTATTTCTGGATGAATACCGGATCTTAAACTGATTATATCTGGAACCGCTTGTTCCGCTTCCCACATGATAAACTTTCGCCTTTGGAGCATACCAGTTCTGATACCCAAAGATCCGGGCGCGATAACCGATATCCAGATCCTCCAGATAGGCAAAATGCTCTTCATCAAAATCTCCGATCCGGTCGATGATTTTTTTTCTGTAAATGGCAGCTCCCGCGCAGGCGGAAAAAATCTTCTGCTCTTTATCGTAATGGTTAATATCCTTATCTTTCCCTCTGGCAAACGCCCATCCCAGTGCACAGTAATAATTTCCCGCATCGTCCATCTTGTCATGGTCATGAAGCTGGATCATTTTTGCCTGGCAGGAAAAAGCTTTTTTATGTCTTCTGAGGGCCGCTACCATCTCTTCCAGAAAATCCGGTTCTGCTTCCGTGTCATTATTCAGAAGCAGCACATACGGAGAGCGTGCCGCATGAATTCCCTCATTCACAGCCCTGCTGAATCCATAGTTTTCCGGAAGCTGGATCATGTGGACCCACGGATATTCCGCAGAAACAAAAGCACAGCTGCCGTCTGTGGACCCATTGTCCACCAGTATAACCTCAAAATTGCGGATGGTCTGTCTCTCAAGACTTGAAAGCACACCATCCAGATATGCCATCCCGTTAAAATTCGGTATGACTACTGATACTTCCTGCATTGGTTCATCCCTTCTTCTTTCCCATTCCCGGAAGAGGCTTCAGGGAATAATTCCATTTTGACAGAGAAAGATTTTTGTTATAGTACGGATCTCCGTTTTTGAGGATGTCTATCCAGTGAGAACGGATATATTCGATTTCCGACTGGAATCGACGGACTTTTTCCTCACTGTCCTCCGCACCTCTGGATTTGGACTCATAATGATAAAGTTTCACGTACGGATCATAGACGATCAGATGGCCGTGGCTTCTCACTTTCAGGCAGAGATCTACATCATTAAATGCTACCGCGAGTTCTTCTGTAAAGCCGCCTGCTTCCAGAAAAACATTTTTTTTCATCATCATGCAGGCAGCTGTCACACAGCTCATATCCTGCAGAAGGGATGCTTTATGCAGATATCCGGTACGTTCTGCCGGCATATTTACAAACATATGTCCCGCAATGCCGCCCATTCCCACCACACAGCCTGCATGCTGGATGGTATTATCCGGATAGATCAGTTTGGCCCCGACAGCTCCTACTTCCTGTCGCTGGCAGACACCAAGCATCTCCGAAAGCCAGTCCGGATCGATCACTTTCACATCATTATTCAGGAAAAGCAGATAATCTCCCTTTGCATGGCGCACGCCAAAATTATTGATGGCAGAATAATTGAATTCTTTTTTCCAGCGGAGCAGATGGATCCTCGGGTCTTCAGAAAGCTTCCGGTAGTAACGGAAGATCTCGTCGGAACCGCTGTTATTCTCCACGATAATGATCTCATAATTCTTATAGACAGTTTTTTCAAAAATGGATTCCACGCAGGCCTGAAGGGTTTCTTTTTCTTCCCGGTTGGGGATGATAATGGACACCAGCGGTTCCCCCTGCACCGGATATTTCACACGGTAAAATCCGAAATCCGGGGTATGCTCCACAGTTCCCGGAGTTCCGGTTCGTTCAAGATTTCCCTCAATGGCACGCTTTCCTGCCTCAAAAGCATACATCTTGCTTGCCGGGTTATCCGCTGTGGAGGATTTGTGGGTTCTCCAGTGGTAAAGGATCTCCGGTACATGGATGACCTCACGTGCCTGTTCCACACAGCGGAAAATAAAATCATAGTCCTGCGCTCCGTCAAATTCTCTGCGGAAACCTCCGGCTTTCTGCACAACTGAACGTCTCACAACCAGAAAATGACAGATATAATTGTTGGATCTTAAAAGGTCCAGGTTAAAATCCGGTTTCAGATGTGGCTGAAAATGCTCGGACAGATCTGTTGTGACCTTATCTTCATCGGTATAGATCACATCTGCCTCCGGATGTTCCTCCAGTGCAGCTGCGATCTCATACAGAGCATTGGGTGCAAGCAGATCATCATGATCCAGAAGTGCGATAAAATCTCCTCTTGCCATGGCAAAGGCTGCATTGGTATTCTCAGCGATACCGAGATTTTCCTTCAGATCTTCATAGCGGATCCTTTTATCCATCTCTGCATAGGATCTCAGTACAAGCTGCATATCCGGATCTTCCGGACTGCCATTTGCGAGACAGAGTTCCCAGTTCTGATATGTCTGGGCAAGCAGAGAATCAAGCATCTGTCTTAAGAACCTCTCCGGTGTCAGATATGCAGGCACTACAATACTGATCAGCGGGCCATCCGGAAATTTCCTCTTTCGCTGCTTCTCAAGAGTCTCTTCGGTTGGCCTGTATGCCTCATACCACGGTCCGTAGGGAACTTCTTCCGGCTCAAAGCGTTCATGAAGCCTGATCCAGAATTCTTTCAGTCCGTAATGCTTCAGGTATCTCAAGCCCTTTTGTACTGTATAGGGAGAAAGCTTCTTCACAAGCCTGTCCCATTGAATCTTTCCTGTGGAATCATCTTTACTCATATATTTTCTCCGTATTACTCAATTTGATAAACGTATTTTAACATTACCGCATTTTTTTTGCAAGGAAGAGAGAAAGTGTGTTATACTGTGCTTACGTGTTGCTGGTCACGGAGTGAACAGTAACATTTACGTATGTATTGCTTACATAAGAATTATTTTTTATACAGGAGTACCATATATTATGAAAAAATCAAGAATAACCGCGGCGCTTCTGGCCTTTGGGATCTCAGCTTCCATGGTGTTCCAGACTCCAGTTTTCGCCACAGAAGAAACCGCTGCTGCCGCCACATCCGGTATTACAACCAACTCCATCAGCGGATGGCCACAGGGGCCTGAGATCACTTCCGCATCTGCCGTAGTCATGGAAGATTCTTCCGATACCATTCTCTACGCCAAAGATATGGATACCGCGCTCTCCCCTGCCGGCGCAGTTAAGATCATGACCTGCCTTCTGGCGCTGGAGAACAGCCAGTTAACCGATCAGGTGACAATGACAGAAACCGGTGTATCCGGTGTCACCGACGGAGGCGCCCATATTTCCTCACAGCTCGGAGAAGTTTTTACCATGGAGCAGTGCCTCTATGCGATCATGCTGGCTTCTGCCAATGATATTGCCCTTCAGGTTGCAGAACAGATCGGCGGTTCTGTGGATGCTTTTGTCCAGAAAATGAATGACCGCGCCCAGGAACTTGGTTGTACCAATACCGTATTTACCAATCCTACCGGTCTTCCGGACGATAATCAGCACACCACCGCCCACGACCTGTCTCTGATCATGCAGGCAGCAATCAGCAATGACAGTTTCCGGACAATTTCCGGAGCCACTTCCTATACCATACCGGCCACCAATGTTTCCGGCGGTGCCAGAAACCTCACCAGTTCCTTTTCCATGACAAATCCGACTTCCGCCACTTATTACCAGGGCTGTATCGGCGGACGTGAGAGTACTACCACTACTTCCGGAAGCGTCCTGGTAACTGCGGCTGAACGCAACAGCACCACACTGATCTGCGTTGTTATGAACGGAGCGACCGGACAGACAGCCAATGAAGCGGTTACTCTTATGGACTACGGTTTTGCCAATTTCCAGCTTCTGGATCTTTCGGAAGAAGATTTCCACATTCTGTCCGGAGGTACCGTAATGGTTCCGTCCGGTGCAACTTCGGATGATCTTACTACGGAAGATACGGAATCCGATGGCCAGATTCTCCGCACCTATTCCTTTGGCGGAGCTCAGGTGGGAACTGCAGTGGTGGAAGACACCTCCACAGAAAGCACTACCGCAGAGGTTCAGGAAAATGATGACAATATGGATGCCGCAAAAGCTTACTCAGAATCCCGCTCTCCAATTCCTTATTTTGTGATCGGCGGCGCCGGCCTCCTGATCCTGATCCTGCTTCTGTGGCGTATGATCAGGATTATCCGCTCCTGATCTGCATCACATCTTATATGCAAGTCCCCCACCCACTGCTTATTGCTTTTCGCGATTGAAGCAGGGGACTTACTTGATTTGGTTAAAAAATCCCCCCTGTGTACCGGTCATATCCGGATACACAGGAGGGATTTTTTTATTGTCAATTTCGATTTTCCCCTCGGAAAATCAGCGATAAAACGGAACCACCAGGAAGATATAGCACAAAAACGGCGAAGCCACCAGAAGTGCACTTAAGCCCCGGTAGATCCACATTCTGATATTTTCTTTTTTTACAAAACGTTCCAGCAGACAGTTCCAGCCCGCTGTCACAAAATACATGGCCGGATACAGTGCCGGCATGATGTAACGTCCCTGTGCCTGGTTGTCACTGTAATATACATAATACATGAACAATCCCACAGGGATCAGGATCAGAAGGATCATCAGCAGATGGAAGATTCCTTTTCTGTCCCATTTATTGGACACAGTCACTGTTTTTATCTTCAGTTTTTCAGTGCCTGATGTTTTCCATTCTTTTACGACAGTACGTTTCTTCGGATAAAACATTCCCAGCATGGACAATACTCCAAGGCCACCGATCCCGAACAACAGGAAATATGCCTTGCTCACACCATAAGGCATATAGATCTGCATCAGTCCGAAAGTTCCGATAAAACTTACCAGAACTGTCAGTAACCAGTTATGGTTCCAGCCCGGGTCCTGATACAGAAGAATATCCTTCCATGTCCATTTCAGTTTCTCCGGTGTTGGATATCTGGACGGCCGGTAATCAATGGCCGCATATTTCTCCGCACACTCTGCACAGGCTTTTCTTCCGATAAAATCTCCGTCATAAAGAATGGCGTTCCGGACAAACCACCAGCCACATAAAACAAGGGTTACTGCCGCGATCACGATTCCTCTTCGAAACAGAAAAGCGATTCTCTGTTTTACCGGTTCTTCCCTGCACAGAAGGACTGTCAGGCAGAAAAACAGAAAGCTGCATAAGATCCAGCCGTAGGCATTATAGTAGGACAATGCGCAGACTGCCATGCCAACAGCCAGCAGGATCGAGTTTTTGAAACTCCAGTCTCCTTCTTCCAGATAGCAGGACCAGGAATACAGAATAATTCCCATAGACAAAAGTGCCAGGGAATCCGTATTTACATAAGTTCCCAAAAACAGTGCCTGTGGCATAAAACCTGCCAGCGCCGCAAACAGCCATCTTCCCTCTTTTGGGAAAAGCTTTCCGGATGCTTTCACAACGAAATACACAGATCCGGTCACAAAAAGCACATCTGCCATTCTTGCCGCATGGAGAAGTCCGTCGGCAGAAGCATGGAACAGACCTACAATTCCCATAAATACAGCAGATACCATATAGGAAAGAATGGGATAATAGGCATAGGAAATTCCCCAGGTGGCATCCCGGATGGCAGGATCATCTCCGAGAGGAAGTTTTCCCGGATGTTTATGAAGATACTGTGCCACCATGTAGCGCATTTTTTCATCGGGGCCCGCTCCCAGCGGCTGCATGAATGCCCATGCAGTCAAAAGCAGAAATGCTGCCAGGACAAGAACCAGCACCTGAAACCGTTCTTCTTTCCAGATTTTTTTCTTTTCCAAGATCAGTTCCTCCTATATCCGCTTCAGAGAGAAATCCTGACTCTCCAGTGTAAGGTTCGGGTTATAGTAAGGATCTCCGTCACGGAGGATTTCCGGCCAGTGCTTCTCAAAGGAAGCGATCTCACGGTTAAATCTTGCCACTTTCTCCGGCGTATCCTCAAGACCTCTGGATTTGGACTCATAGTGATAAAGCTCCGCATAAGGATTGTACACAACCAGATATCCGGCTTTTCCAAGACGGAGGCAGAAATCAATATCATTAAAAGCAACCTGGAATTCTTCGCTTAATCCGTGAACCTTGTCAAAAGCCTCACGTTTTACCATCATGCAGGCAGCTGTCACCGCACTGTAATCCTGGGCACAGATGATCCTGTGGCAGTATCCCGTAGCGTCCCTCTTCTGCTGCACAAAGCAGTGTCCCGCAATGCCGCCGAAACCAATGACCACACCTGCGTGCTGCACAGTATCATCCTCATAATAGAGACGCGCTCCCACAGCTCCAACATCCGGTCTCATACAGTATCCCAGAAGCTGTTCCAGACAGTCCGGACTGATGATCTCCGTATCGTTGTTGAGAAGAAGCAGATACTCACCTTTGGCATGAGAAGCACCGAAATTGTTGATGGCGGAATAATTGAAAATGCCATCCCAGTACACCACATGAGCCTTCGGATTGGAGGCTTCCAGCTCTTTATAATAAGCGAATGTCTCATCTTCCGTACTGTTGTTCTCCACGATCACATACTCATAATTGCGGTAAGTCGCTTTTTCTTCGATGGAATCAATACATCTCTTCAGATCATCGATGTGATCTTTGTTCGGGATGATAATGGAGATCAGCGGTTTTTCCTCCCAGAGGAATTTCGTGCGGTAAAGACCAAGATACTCGCCCTTCTCGATTTCTACCGGAACACCGATCCTGTCATAATGAGCTTTAATGGCACGTGCGCCTGCGTCAAAGGCGTACATCTTGCTTTCCGGATTCTCTGCTGTGGAATCCTCATGGCATCTCCAGTGATAAAGGATCCTCGGGATATGATGGATCTTCTCTCTTCCCGCAGCTTCCACGCAGCGGAATACAAAATCGTAATCCTGTGCGCCGTCGAATTCTTTCTTCAGCATTCCGATCTGATCCACGATCTCTTTTTTTACAACAAAAAGATGGCAGATGTAGTTTACTGTACACAAAAGATCGATATTGAAGTCCGGTTTGAAATGAGGCTGGAAAAATTTATGGCCATCCATGGACATCTTATCCTCGTCTGAATACAGGACCTCGATCTCCGGATTTTCATTCAGTGCCTTCACGCACTGGAACAGGGCATCCGGTGTCATCTCATCATCATGATCTGCAAACACGATAAAATCTCCGGTTGCCGCTTCCATAGCCGCATTGGTATTCTCCGCGATCTGAAGTGCCTGGTCATTGCGGATCACCCGGATTCTTTCATCACTTTTTTCCAGTCCGGCAAGATAATCGGTAAGAGGAGAGTCCACTCCGCTTCCATCCGAAAGACAAAGCTCCCAGTTTCCGTAAGTCTGGGCCTCAATGGAATCCACCAGCTGCTGGAGATATTTCTCCGGGGTCTTGTAAAGCGGGATCACAATACTGAACTTGGGATTCCAGGAAAATTTTGTTTTTCTCTCTTCCGCAAGTTCCGCCTTATCCGGCAGATGTTTCACAATCCATTTGGAATAATCCACAGGACGGTTTTTCCGGTTCATTACCTTTCCGAAAACTTTTCCGGTAAGGGCTGCTGCCCCGTGAAGTTTCATGTAGCGGCTTCCCTTCCGGAAATATACCGCGGCTTTCTCCGCAAGGCGCTTCTGTGGCTGCAGATGCACCAGACGAAGTGTCCGCACATTGCCGGCCTCAAATACAATGTAAAATTCCTTCACATTGTCATAATGGAATTCAAAGAAAAATCCGCTCTTCGCATCAATTTCTGTTTCCTGGTACTGGTTCTGCACATCCACCCGTTTCAGTCTGGTGATCTCGCAGGGGATTTCCTTCCGGCTGCGGTCTTCCAGACGAATGGTTAAGGGACGGTTAAAAGCTGCCCATCCACGGACACGGCAGATTTTTTCTGCGGATTCCACCTCAATACTTTCGATAAAGTACTGTGGTTTTCCCTGCTTCCTGTAAAGCTGCGCCGCGGAAACAGCAAACCACTGGATACGTTTTCCGCCCTTTACCGCATAGACAACAAGCTTCTTTTTGCCTTCCAGATCCGGAAGCTTTATTTCCATCTGCACACGTTCCCCGTTTACCAGATCCAGATCTTTAAAGCGCTCCAGGGCGCTGACACGCTCCTGGGCACTGATGGCAGCCGGAAGTTTTTCCCCGTCAAGAACGGCTTCCGGCTTATGGTCTTTCGGCCAGGTTCCCTGAAGGTGATACAGGGAACTGTCCTTCAGGTCAAACCTGTCTTTTTCTACTTCGTATAGCTCTCGCTGCATAACAATTCCTCCATTGCGTCCTTTCCGGTATTCTCTGTCAGGTAATGTTCCATAACTTTCTGATGTGCGGCCTCTCCCATGGCTTTTCTGGCCTTCTCATCGGTTACCAGAGATTCCAGGGCACTGACCCATTCTTCTTTCGTGGTGCACATCCAGCCGTCTTTTCCATTTTCGATCACATATTCCATCTCACGGTTGCGGCTCATGACACTTGGAACTTTCACAAGGGCTGCCTCCGTCCACTTGTTTTCGGACTTACAGCAGTGGAACAGTGTGTTCTCCAGCGGCATCAGGTTGATATCCAGTCCTGCGATGACTCCTGGCAGCTGTCTCCAGTCCATAAACGGAAGCTTTTCAATACGGTTCTGTACCGGCTCCATTCCGGACTCATCCAGAACACCTACCAGCTTCAGATAAACCTCAGGATGACGCTCCATCACTTCCAGAAGTGCGGCTTCCACCTGGACAAAATCCTGATCATGGGTTTTGGAACCGCTCAGATATCCGATATAGATCCGGTCTTTATCTTTATCTGTCTGTTCCACCGCTTCGTGAGACAGAACTTCCATCTCCATACTCATGCAGTTACGGTTGATCACCACCGGTTTTCCCGGAAATTCCTCCCGGATTTCCTCTGCCAGCGTTTCCGTGGACGTAAAATATCCGTCGCAGAATTCCATACATCCGTGGATTCGGTCTGTGGTTGTACGGAAATCGCTGTATTCGCTGCCTTTAAGGAAATGCAGTCCGGAAATTTTTTCGTAATCAAATACCAGGTCATCCACATCATAGTAAACAGGAATTTTGGCAGCTTTTGCCCGGTCGGCCAGCATTTCCGCTTCCATCAGTTTACTGCAGCGGTACATCACAACTGCTGTATATTCTTCGATCTTCTCCTGCTCTGCCTGATCCATCTGGATAAATTTCGATGCATATCCGTTAAGGATCAGCTGCTCCCGGAAATGTTCCACACGATATCTGGATGCAAAGGAAATTTCCTCCCCGACAAAAAGAATCTTGCTTTTTTCCACAGGAAGTTCATTTCCGCCAAGAGTTTTCCACAGGGAAATCATCTCTTCCACAATATTCTCCGGCTGCTCATTCTTAAGAACAAGACCTTTCCCATAACGTTTTACACGTTCCACAGGTGCGCCTACCGGAAGCACAGCTACCGGGAAGCCCATGGAAATGATCTCGGAGGTTGTGTAGGAGAAGGTCTCCGGCCATACAGACGGGATCAGGAACATATCAATATCCTGCTCCAGGGTAAGCCTCGGGATCTCTTCTCTTGTATATCTTCCTGTCTGGGAAAATACCGGGCTTTCGATCTCTTCATCGGAAGTACCGATCAGTCTCAGACGGATACTCAGATCATTCTCTTCGATATATTTTGCAAGCGCCTTCACAACTTCCAGGCCTTTTTTGTAGCAGAGCACACCGATGAGACCGATGTTAAAGGTCTCTGTGGTCTTTCTGGTTTTCTTCACTGCCGGAAGATAATGTGGTGCATGCGGGATCACATGGAGATTGTATACATCCGGATAAGCACGCTTGAACAGCTTCGCCGTATCATCGGAAAACGCACGGATCTCATCACAGTTTGACAGGAATTCCCGGAATTTTGTACGCCAGAGAGTTCCACTTCCATACTCTGTGCATGCATTGCTGCGGTTGTCCGGAACACATTTGTCGCAGACATCGCAGGATGGAACGCCGCAGTATTTTCCCTTCGCATCGATCAGGTTCACTGCCGGACAGAGAGCAAAGAAGTCATGAAGAAGCATGAGGATCTTCGCACCCTGTTCTCTCTTAAGACGCAGGATACGCTCCAGGGTTCCATAGAGATTCTGGTAAGTTACAAGCTCGTTGATCCAGATCTCATCCACACGCATCAGCTCTCCAAGAGCAGTTTCCAGATCGTTGGCAAAAAATTCCATCTCATACTGCTTATACTGATACGTAAAGTAAAAACGGTTGCTTACGATATTATAGCGGATAGTTACAAAACGGTATCCTTCCCGCAGTGCCAGACGCCTTTTCTCAACAAGATAAGCCGTAGCTCCACCACCCAGATCATGGTCAAAAGCCACAATGGTAGGCACATCCAGTTTCTTATTGAGAAGTTTCATTTCCACATAAAGCCTTACCGGACGGAGCGGATCTCTTCTGCAGTAATCTGCGGTATCCTTGTTGTAGTCCGGATGCTTGCGGAGCAGTGCATCACTGTGCTCTTTCAGAAGGCGCTGTTTCTCCTCGGACGGGAAGCTTCCACCATGCTTGTGATATACAAACAGGTTATCTACATGTACGTTCTCATAACCTGCTGCTATGGCACGCTGACACCAGTCATTTTCCTCTCCGTAGCCTTTTCCGAAGTTCTCCTCATCCAGAAGTCCGACTTCTCTGATTGCTTTCAGGTTCATACCCATGCAGAATCCCACACCGGTAGGCATGGCCGGATACTGCGGGCGGATCATACGGAATTCGTCATCGATCTCCCACAGCGGCATTCCCTCGAACAGCTTGTTATCCCGGCAGAAATCCGGGAAACTGCAGATGGTTCCACAGGTGGTAAACGGTGTGGTGGTCGCAATTTTTTCCTTTGCGAAGATGGGAAGCATCAGGCGCTCCAGCCATTCTTCCGGAACCTCCACATCTGTATTTACAAGGGCAACGTGATTTTCCGCCATCTTTAACGCACGGTTTACGGACGGAAGGAAGCCCATATTGGTCTCATTATTAAGAAGTACCACATTGTCATGCTCAGCGGCATATTTTTCCAGATATTTTCCTACTTCCAAGTCCGGGCTCTTGTCATTTACAATGATCAGGCGATACGGAACCTTTGTCTTCTCAATTCCGGAAAACAGGGCGTCAAAATACTCCAGACCATTATAAACCGGCACGATCACATCCACCTTCTGCTGATAAACAGCCTGTGGATAATCTTTTCTCACACTGCGGACATAACGCTGTTTGAAGTGGCGGAGATTTCCGATACTCTTCGGATCTTCAATGGCATATACCAGAAGTTCCTTCTGATCTCTGGTTCCGGGAATCTTTCCAATGAGGAATCTTCCGGTATCTGCTGCTGTTCCGTATTCCAGAAAAACAGAAATCTCTGCCGGCGCAAGAACCGTTGCCAGGAAAGAAAATCCCGCACTTTCCGCCTCCGGCTTTCCAATGGCATTGGCTACATCCGTACGGTAGATCGTAGTACAGGAAGCTTCCTGAAGCTTCTGTGTTCCCTGATAAAATACGATCCTTGGCTGTCCCATGGAAGCAAATGTAGGATCAAATGCCCAGCCAATGGCATTTAAAGTACCATTTTCATAATGGAAAAAATCAACACTTCCCATACAGGTAGGAGTTGCCTCCACTCCCATCACAGTTGCTGGCTCTGTATGATAATGGAGAACTTTTTTGACCAGCCTTTTCACCTGAGTTTTTTTGCCAGGATGACGCAGTGCCTCTTCCTGCATACGGGCTGCCTCTTCCGCCGCCTGTTTTGCTGCACGTTCGGCCTCTTTTTTAACTCTTTCCTGTTCCCTGCGTACTTCCCGTTCTTTTTCAAATGCCAGAAGCTTTTCCACATCCGGAAGCTCCAGACAGTCAAGTTTTCCCTCAATTACGATCTTATCTACATTTTCCGGGTGTGTAACGTGAATAAGATAAAAACCATCGGTTGTAAAAAATGCGGTTATACTGTTGTCCACCTTCATATGAACACCCTGCGGCACAAGTTCTGCACTGCATCCGCAGTCCAGGCGCTCTACTTTTACTTTCAGGAAATGACCGTTTGCCGGATTCCATCGGAGATTCTTTATCCCCTCAATTTCGGAAAGATCAAACTCCACCCGAAAACGGTTTCCTGTAAGTTTTCCCTCTGCATAAAGCGTATGTTCTTCACAGAAGCCCTCACCAAGATCATAGTAAATCTTACTGTGCATCTGGTGTTTTTCTCTTTCTCTGTTCACCAGCTCTGTTACGGAAACCGGTACTTTTTTCTGTTCAAACGGAAGCAGGGATCCACATCCAACATACTCATAAACAAAATGCATGGTCCATTTCATGAAGATCTCATAATCTGTGTAACCGATTTCAAATTCTGCCATCATATCATCTTCATGTATCAGCTGTGGCAGCTCCGGAATATGAGTATACAGTTCATGGATCAGACGCCACATAATGAAATTCACCGGTACAGGAAAATCAAACATCCATTCATAATCAATGATCTGATTTTGGCTTTCACCCATGAAAATATTACTGCAGATCAGATCCACATTGGCAGGGCAGACACATTCATAATCTGTTCTTCCGGGATATTTTCCAAATACCTCACAGAACTCTTTCGTTCTGTAATCCATGATCCTGCGGGACTGGAAAAAATCCCGATGGAAATTCTTAAGAAGTCCTTTGAGCTCCCCGGTTTTTCCTTCATGAGCAAGTTCAGCGATTTCCTGATGAAGAGTTTTTCCGGTAAGAAGCGGATAGCTGACTTTTCCGTTTTCTGCCTTGCATGGAAGATTTTTATATTTATCAGAGCCTGTTTTTTCCGCTCCAAGCTTTTCCAGGGTCTTCAGGAACCACTCTGCCTCAGGCACCATGGCCTCTTTTTCTGCACGGGCCTCTCCGTTCTCACGAACGATCTTTGTCAGAAGCCGAAACTTTTCCTTTCGTTCCTGATTCAGTTTTACATAGAGAATTTCTTCCTTCTCCTGTCTTTCTGTTCTTCCGGCCTCCACAAGGAAAGAATTCACAAAACTGCTCAGGATCTTCTCTTTTTCAAAAGCTTTTACCCCTGCATGTTCTGAGAAAAGATCCGCTGTCTTATCTGTGTACACCGGATAGTTTCTTCCATAGGAATTGGTATAAAGGCTCTCATCTGTAAAAATTTCTGTAGGAAATTTGTAATCCGGGTACGGGTAATAAAAGTGCAGAAAAGGAAAGCCGCTGTTTTCCAGCAGCTCTCCCAGTTCATTCTTGGAAAAGGTGCGCACAGACTGATTTCCCGGATATCCGTTGATTCCGAAAAAGTGAAGATCTGTGTGATCCTCCGGTGCTCCGGCAAAGTACTTCAGTCCCAGTCGGTTCTCGATGGCGATCAGAAGTCTTCCCTCCGGTTTCAGGTATGCACCCATACGCTGAAGAAATGTCTCGTAAGGAGTTTTTCCTTCCGTAAAACTCATGGCATACTCCAGAACACCGTTTACTACCACATAGTCGAATTTCTCCGGAAAAGTCATGTCGTTGAGATTTCCAACCATGATCGTGAGATTTTCTTTATCATTGTTTCTTGCATAATTTATGTCTGCACGACGCTTGGAAAGCTCCACTGAAGTCACATGCCCGGCCTTGCGGCAAAGCATTCCGGTAATAGCTCCGCATCCGGCTCCGATCTCAAGAACGGAATCCGTCTCTTTCAGAGGGTACCAGCTTAAAATATTCTCCCGCAGTCCGGAAAAATGATAGACCATGGGAAAACTCACTTCATCCTCCGGCAGGTCCTCAAACGATTTCCCTTCCTGTGCCATTTTCAGAAGTGTTTCCTCGATATCCCCATCGGAATAATGATCCTTCGCCGTATAATAATCTAAATTCAACTCCGCCATAGTAGTTCCTCCACTTATTTCACAGATACTTTGGAAAACATGTCAAAATATCCCACTGCTTTTTTATCTGTGATCACCGTCAGATTGCACACATCATAAAGCCGGTGAAATACGGTAAAATCGCCGTCTTTATATCCTGTGCAGCCCAGACAAAGCATATATTCTCCTGCCTCCAGCGGCATTATCTGTTTAAAAGTAATCTCCCGCACATCACCGGCTTTCTGCGGTTTCACAGGAGTGTGTTCATACATGGTGTTTGTTCCTGTGATTTCCGTACCTTTCAGATCTTTCAGTGTGAATGCAAAAATCGGGTCATTGACATCTGCCTGAAAGCGTACCTTCATCTGAACAGAAAATTCTTTACCTTTTTCGATCACATTTGTAATCATTCCGGTATCATCCCGGATCGCAAAATCCACGATCTCTCCAAGCTTACTGCCATACTCAAGAACCTTCGGATTCAGATTCAGGCTGTCTTTCATAGCCCTGCCGCCTCCGGCATGCTCTTTTTTCGACACATTTTCTCCAGCTGTGCCATCTGTCAGCTGACCATCCTGCCCTGCTTCTGCATTCTCTGCACCTTCCTCCAGATCTGCATCATCATACTGATTCACCAGCACACGACGGTAGAGATTGACCATCTCCTTGGCGCCACCTTCCGCAAGCTTTTCTCCTTTGTTGAGAAGAACAACCCGATCGCAGTATTTTCCGATACTGCTCAGGTCGTGGCTTACGAACAAAATGGTCTTACCCATTTCCTTGAACTCCTCGAATTTCCGGTAACATTTTGCCTGGAAAAATACATCACCTACGGAAAGCGCCTCATCAACGATCAGGATCTCCGGATCGATATTGATGGCCACCGCAAAAGCCAGACGCACGAACATACCACTGGAGTATGTTTTTACCGGCTGATGGATAAACTCTCCAATATCTGCAAAATCCAGGATAGACTGCAGCTTGGCATCAATCTCCTCTCTGGAAAAACCGATCATACTTCCGTTGAGATATACATTCTCAAGTCCGGAATATTCTCCGTTAAATCCTGCTCCAAGCTCCAGAAGAGCGGAAATCCTTCCATTTACGGAAACTTCTCCACCTGTAGGAGAAAGTACGCCTGTGATGATCTTCAGGATCGTAGATTTACCAGATCCATTGGTTCCGATGATTCCTACTGTTTCCCCTTTATGCACCTGAAAAGATACGTGGTTCAGAGCATAGTGCTCTTTATATTTCTTTTTTCTGGATAATCCCAGAGACTCTTTAAGACGGTCCATGGGATTATCGTAAAGTTTATACATTTTACTGACATCATTTACTGAAATCGCAATATCTTCTGCCATTTTTAACCTCACTTTTGTGTAAATCGTTCACTCTCACAATCTGTCGCCGTTTTGCTGTTTTTCTGCGTACTGAGCAAGTTTCCGCAGGAGACTTCCCTGATTCGATCAAAGAACGTCTGCAAAATGCGGTTTCAGACGTTTGAATATTACAGATCCCAGTCCGAAAAGCAGGATCGTAACCACCCAGAAATAGATCGTCCATGAAGCATGGTTCCAGATTCCGACATGACCAAGCATGGAATCACGATAACCCGTAACTACATAGTACATCGGATTCAGCTTGAACAGCTTGATCAGCCATGGATGTGAAGACAGCATATTGATATCCCACATGATCGGTGTAAGCCATACGCCAACCTGGAGAAAAATGCTGATGATCTGGGTCAGGTCACGGAAAAAAATGACGATTGCACTTGTGGCATACACAAGCCCCAGTACCAAAAGGAAGGTACAGATGGAATAATAAATGATCTGCAGTGTATATAAACTTGGTGTATATCCATAACATGCGCACAAAATAAGTGCGAACACTACAAAAAACACATGCACAAAAAGTGCGGAAATGATCTTCACGATGGGAAGAATACTGATCTTAAATACAACCTTTTTTACAAGGTAATTGTACTCAATCAGTGCATTGGTTCCACCGTTTAACGCATCCTGGAAGAAAAACCACGGCACGATACCGGATACCAGATAGAGTACAAAAGGATAATCCGATACAGTTCCGGCTTTCAGTCCCACGGAAAATACAAACCAGTAGACCAGGATCGTCACGATAGGCTGGATGAATGCCCAGACAATGCCAAGATAGGATCCTGCATATTTTGTTTTGAAATCATTTTTTGCAAGGCTTAAAACCAGCTTTCGATTCTGGTACAGCTCTGCCGGCAAAGCTAATATTTTCTTCATTCTGTAATTCCTTATCGATTCTTATATTCCTCGAAGCTTCCCCACTTCTGATCCTTGTCGGAGAAAACAAGCTCCATGCCTTCCGGGATCGGCCACTCTACATTGATATCCTTGTCATTCCAGATAAGACCGCCCTCGTCGTTTGGATGATAGAAGTCAGAGCATTTGTAGGTGAACTCCGCATTCTCGGAAAGTACCAGGAATCCGTGGGCAAATCCCTTCGGGATAAAGAACTGTTTCTTGTTTTCTGCTGAAAGAACTACTCCGTACCATTTTCCGAATGTTTTGGATCCCTCACGAAGGTCAACTGCAACATCAAAAACCTCTCCGTTTACCACACGTACCAGTTTATCCTGCGGATAGTTGATCTGGAAATGAAGTCCGCGGAGGACACCGTAACGGGAGCTGGACTGGTTGTCCTGAACAAATTCCACATCAATGCCGGCTTCCTTGAAGTCATTGTAATTGTAAGTTTCCATGAAATATCCTCTGGAATCCCCAAAAACTGTTGGCTCGATCACTTTCAGTCCTTCAATATCTCCGCACTGTGTTACTTTTATTTTTCCCATTTTTCTTTCTCCTTTTCTAACGATATTTATTTGCGTGTTTCTTTTCTTTTATTCTGAGTGCCACAAGAAGAGCGATCAGGATCAGGATCATAACTGCCATGATTCCCAGAAGGATCTTTCGAAGTACCGGCATTCCTTCTGTTTCGCTGCTTTCTTTGCTGGCTGTACTCTTCTCTGTTTTTGCAGCAGTCTGATCTGCTGCTGTTTCTGTTTCGGAACCTTCTGTATTTTCCTGATCAGATGCCGCAGTTGGCTCCGGCGTTGGAGTTGCTGTAGCCTGTGCCACACTTCCGCTGCCCACCAGATATTCTCCAAAATAATAAGAAGTTTCTGTTTTTCCGTTTACATCTTCGGATTTCTTTGTGAGAGAATTCAGATCTGTTCCCTTTGGAAGAAGCACACTTCCTCCGTCTACTTCTGTTTTTGTGAAATTATCAAAACCATAGTTAAACATGGCAGTACTGTCCATACAGGAATTCGCCAGATCAGCTGCCCTCATGGTCACTGCAATATACGTTGTATTATCTCTTGTAGCCGCAGTAACAAGGGTATGGCCTGCCGCAACTGTAGTTCCTGTTTTTCCACCGATGCATCCCTGATAATAAAATCCGCTTTCCGGCGCGAACATTGGATGGTGCGTATGCAGAACTCTCTGCTGAGCATTCATATTGGTAGGCTGGATCGTATAATCCGCAGTCCCGATCACAGTACGGAAATCGTCATTTTTCAGACCTTCCCTCATGATCAGAGCCATATCTCTTGCGGAGGAATAATGATTATCATCCGGAAGTCCGCTGGAATTGGCAAAATGTGTATTCGTACATCCGATTTCCTGAGCTCGCTGGTTCATCATATCGATAAACGCCTGCTCCGTGCCACCGATATGCTCAGCAATCTGTGCAGCAACATCGTTGGCCGATTTAATGATCAGTGCATAAAGACAGTCTTTCATGGACAGGACTTCGCCTACCTGCGTGCCAATGTTACTGGAATCCGCATTTACATTCTGTACACCCGTCTGTGTAAATGTTACCTGTTCATCCATGCTGGAATTCTCAACCGCCACCAGAAGTGTCATGATCTTGGTGATACTTGCAGGATAACGCTGTTCATCTGCGCCTTTATTATAAAGAACCACACCCGTATCCGCGTCCATCAGAACGCCCGTGTCAGAAATGATATCGGCTCCGGCCGGCCATCCCTGGATCTGGTTGGTACTGATGTCATATTTCGCATTGAGATCCACCGCTGCCATAGCCTGTACCGGAAGCATCAGCGCCACACTGACTGCTGCCAGGATCATAAATACTTTTTTAATTTTTTTCATAATTCTCCCCTTCTTCTATCAGAATCCATCAAAAGAAGCAATTGCATCCACGACCCGTTTCGCATCCTCCATGTCAAGATTATAGAACATTGGCAGACGCATCAGCCGTTCGCTTTCTTTTGTTGTATAAACATCCTCCCCGGAAAATCTTCCGAATCTCTTTCCTGCGGGTGCGGAATGAAGGGGTACATAATGGAACACGCTGCAGATTTCCCGCTCCCGAAGATATTTCAGAAGCCGTGTACGTACTTTGATATCGTGAACTTTTATGTAGTACATATGTGCATTATGCGTACATTCTTTTGGAACATAAGGCTGCTCGATCTTTCCTTCTTCGGCAAGGAACTTCAGATTTTCATTGTAAAAATCATAAATCTGCATTCTCTTGTCACTGATCTTCTTATGCTGTTCCAGCTGAGCATAAAGATACGCCGCATTCAGCTCACTTGGAAGATAGGAGGAACCGTAATCCATCCACCGGTATTTATCTACCTGTCCGCGGAAAAACTTGCTGCGGTCCGTTCCCTTTTCTCTGAGGATCTCCGCCTTCTCCTGGTACTGGTCCTCATTAAACAGGATCGCGCCGCCTTCTCCCATAGTATAGTTCTTCGTCTCATGGAAGCTGTAGCAGCCAAAATCCCCGATAGTTCCAAGCGCTTTTCCTTTATAGTAGGCATCCACACCCTGAGCCGCATCTTCCACAACTTTCAGATTATGGCGTCTGGCGATGTCCATGATCGTATCCATCTCGCATGCTACACCTGCATAATGAACCGGAACGATTGCTTTTGTTTTTTCTGTGATCGCCTGTTCGATCAGTTTTTCATTGATATTCATGGTATCCGGCCGAATATCCACAAATACGATCTTCGCTCCCCGCAGCACAAATGCATCTGCCGTTGACACAAAGGTATACGATGGCATGATCACTTCATCACCTGGCTGGATATCCGCAAGAAATGCAGCCATCTCCAGCGCATGGGTACAAGAAGTCGTCAGCATTACATGCCCGGCATGAAAACGTTTTTCCATCCATGCAGAGCATTTCTTCGTGTAGATTCCATCCCCGCAGAGCATTCCCCGTTCTACCGCATCCCGGATATACTCAAATTCCTTACCTGTAAACGCAGGTCTGTTAAAATCAATCATGTATTTCCTCTTTATTTTCTGTTTTTCATGGTTTTTCTTTATTAACTGTACATTTCATTTTCTCACACTCATGTTGTAAATTCAATGCCTATTTTTCTGCAGGTGTATAATCGGGGATCTGATTCTGATATGCCACTTCTTTTCCAGATGGATCCAGAATGTGCATTTCCCTGTAAAATTCCTGTGTCAGTTCATCCATTTCCTCACGGTTTTCCGTTTTTACGTAATACAGTGCCAGATATGGATTCGGACCATGTTCGATCACCGTTTCTCCTTCTCTATAAAAGATCCACGGTTTTTCCACTTCTTTTTTCTGTCCCAGCCGGACAGCTTTCGACTGATCTCCGATGGTGAGCAGTCTTCCCTGAAAATAGATCACAGCGCCACAGCAATGTGGTTTGTGTATGTCATGGTCTGTGAGCATTTTTTGAAGTTTTGTTCTGTCATACAGAGAAGCCAGAAGAAGTTCTTCCATATTAAATCCGTATACTATGTCAGTAAGTTCATGCTCATATCCGAAAAAACGTGCCGCAATCTCACAGACCTGGATTCCTTCCCCGGGTTTCCAGAAGAACTGCATGGAAAGCGCTCCGTCTTTCTGACCGGTCTTTTCTATATAGGCCTGCAGAAGTTCTGTGGCAGGTCTCTCTACCTTTGCCATAAGCCTGGACGGATAGACATTTCTTGTACTGATGGGAATTTCGCCTTTTGCAACCGATGTTTTTTCACGGTCTGCAATACTGATCACATGAACCTGTCCATCCAGGACCCAGGTCATCATATTAAATTCATATCCATCGTTATATTCTTCCACCAGGATCTCCGGCATATCAGAAAATTCTGCTGTTTTCTGTGACGCTTCTATAAGTTCATCCAGATTTTCAGATATATAGATTCCACGGGAACCGTATTTATCCAGCGGTTTGCTGACTACCGGGTAACGAAGCCCTTTAAGCCGCTCCTTAAGCCTGGATTTTCTGTCCGGATCTTCCAGCACCGCTGTAGGGATCTTTCGAAATCCCGGGGTTGGCAGTTCCAGTTTCCGGAGAAGTGCCCTTGTCTCGGATTTATCGCGGTACCATGGAAGCTGTTCCGGTTTCAGATAGCAGGGCAGTCCTGCCCTGTCGGCAATTTTCACCATACATTCCAGAAGCAGGTCAGAAAAGGAAGTAATGATACCGTCAATTTCTTTTTCCCGGCAAAGTTCTGCAATTCTTTCCGTGTCTGTTACCGGAATCTGATACGCCTCGTCCGCAAATTTCCTTGCCGGACCATCCGGATATCCGTCACAGACAATGGTGTAGTATCCTTTTTCCCGGGATTTCTGTACCAGCTGTACAAATTCCCCCAGAGTTCCCAGTATCAGAAGTCGGTGTTTCATGCTTTTGTTTCCTCCCATTCTCTTATGGAATCCGCAATGTAACGCATTTCTTCCTCCCCGTATCTCTGATCACAGGGCAGAGGAAGGACATTGGCGGCCCAGTCATATTCCATGGTATCCTCATCAAAATGATCGATGATATTCCGCCAGTAGGTCGGCACAAAAATTTTCCGGCCGGCCAGCCATTTTCGAAGTGCCAGCCCGTCCTCATGATAATAGGGATAGGCAAACGGTCCCTCAGGAATTACCTGATTAAAAATACTTTCTGACGGAAGAAGTTCTGTCAGCAGATGATAATTTTCTTCTCTTTTCGCTTTTATATAAGGATAATCCATAGAGCGGAGAAGATTTCCAGTCAGCCGTGACATGCGGCGGATTTCCATCTCATGATAATCTGCCGCATTGTCCAGCATCTTCTGGTAAAAAGTACCGGCATCATACTCATATCGGCCCAGAATGTGCTCAAGTCTTCCCATGGAATGATCCAGCGGTTTCTTTTCCGGATGCAGACTCGCATCCGTTGACAGATATGCCCCGTCGCTGACCCCCAGGAATTTCCGGCAGGAGTACAAAGTATCCACGCCAGGCAGAGGCTTCTGAAAAAATGCATGTGTATGATCCACGATAATGTTTCCGTAAATTTCCCTATATTGCCGGATTCTGTCATCGGTCAGCTGTCCGTAGTAATTTACAAGGTAAAGATATTCACCATCCGGAAGTTTCTTTTCCGGCAGAAGCGGACATAACTTTTCATCCATATGATAAAATTCTATTTCCACTTTTGTTTCTTCACAGGCTCCGGTCACAGAATCGCAGAGATATGTTGGAAGATAGATTTTTTTGCAGTTTCGAGCTTCCATCAACCAAAGAAGTGCGGTTCTCCCAAGGTTTACTCCACAAAGTTCAGGATAATATTCCTGACCTGTAGATTCTTCCAGTTCCAGATAACCACCGATTTCTTTTTTCATCAGTCTGTTTCCTCCTGACGGATCACATAATGTGGCATCTTCTTCGCCTCATTGAGGATATTCATAAGATAAATTCCGATAATTCCAATGGAAAGCAGTGTCAGCCCAAAGAATGCCAGCATTACCAGCATCAGGGATGTCCATCCTTCCACAGAAATTCCAAACATAAAATAACGCACCAGATAATAGATGGCCAGGCAAAGACTTACCAGAAAGCTTGCGATTCCGATGTTCCTCACCATAAGAAGCGGAAATGCCGTATGGGCCGTGATATCATAGATCAGGTCTTTCACAAGACGGCGGAAAGAATATCCGCTTTTTCCATAGGCACGGGCTGCATGCTGTACCGGCACATTGATGATCCGATTGGAGCTTAAAACCAGGAGATTGCCGATCTGCGGAAGATATGTATTGGTCTTCAGCATGGCTTCCACAAGAAAACGGCGGATCAGGCGGTAGCTGGTAATCTGAAGATTCGGGTCTTTCCCAAGCATTTTGGAAGTAGCCCAGACGGATAATTTTGTTCCCAGTTTACGGATCAGATTATGCTTCCGGCCTTCATAACTTGCAATGATCACATCCACATCATCCCGTTCATTCATGACATTGATCATCTTCGGAAGCTCTTCCGGCTGATGCTGAAGGTCATCATCCATCGTTACGATGAACTCCCCTTTTGCATGGGCAAATCCGCACAGAAGTGCCGGATGCTGGCCGAAATTTCTTGCCATCTGGATGATCTTCACACGGGAATCCTTCTCCCGGAGTTCTTTCATTACTTCAAAAGAACGGTCTTTCGATCCGTCATCTACCAGGATCAGTTCAAATTCTTCTTTTATTGTTTCCCGGAAAACTTTTTCCAGGCGAGTGTACAGTTCCTGCAGCGTATGTTCTGAATTGTATACAGGAACAACCACTGAATATAGACACATAGTTTTTTTCCTCTCTTTTGTATCAGTTGACACTTATCGTTTAATATTATCATTTTCGATTCCTGTTGTAAACCCGTTGTTGCTGTGCACTTTTCACAGAAACATTCTCTTGCATAAAACGAACAGATGCGATATATTGATTATCAGTTTACAATCACATTTATATGGAGGAAACATGACAAAACTCAAAGATTATATTCAGCTTCATCTGAATATCCTGCTGTTTTCTCTCACCAGCGTTTTTTCCAAGCTTGCGTCCGTTTATTATAATAAAGAGGGGCTTAATAGCCCGTTTCTCTATTTATTTCTTTTTCTTATGATCGCAAACTGTGGAATTTACGCCATCACGTGGCAGCAGGTAATCAAAAAATTTTCCCTTTCCACAGCCTACGCCAACAAGAGTGTCTATCTTCTGTGGTCACAGGTATGGGCTGTAATTATTTTTCATGAAAATCTGTCGATTCAGAACATCATCGGTATCATGGTCGTTCTGGTCGGAGTCTGGATGGTGCAGAGATATGAATAGAACATTTATGCTGATCATGCTGGCAGGAACTTTTTTTTCAGCAATTTCGCAGGTTCTGCTGAAACAGAGCGCCAATATCACATACAAAAATCCTCTCAGGGAATATCTGAACTGGAGAGTAATTCTGGCTTATGGCATCTTTTTCGGAGTTTTGCTCCTCAATACCTGGTGTTATACAAGAGTCGATATGAAATTTGGTCCTGTAATCGATACCGCTGCCTATGTTTTTGTACTGATCTTTTCCTGGCGTATCCTGAAAGAAAAGATCACCCGTGGAAAAATCATTGGTAATCTGATCATTATTCTGGGTATTCTGATCTATACTTTATAATTACAACAAAAAAACGGCAATTGCCTGCTGTATCCGAAAACTCTTATGCTTTTCAGTACAGTCGGTAACTGCCGTTTTTTATTTATTTACGTTTATTTGCTGCAGCCGCTGTTATGTATACACCGTTTGCATCAAAAGTATAACTCTTTCCATTGATCTTGATCGTACAGTTTTTGTACATGATCGCAGTCTCCGGATCAAAATAATATTTCTTTCCGTCATGTCTCAGCCAGGATCTGCATGCTCTTCCACTTGCAGTAAAATAATAGGTATGGCTTTCGTTATTTCCGCTCCATGTATAGAATACGCTCTTTACCATGATTCCATCGCCGCCAAAGTAATAGAGATCGTCCTTACTGTCCATGTATCTCACATGTTTCATCATATAGCCATATTTCGTCTGGAAATAATAATAATTCTGCCCTACTTTCTTTCTTCCCTTTAAGGCATGTCCATATTGATCAAAATAATACTTCTTGCCGCTGACAGTTATCCACCGATTCTTTACGAGAACTCCATTTCTGTCCACATAACGGACCACATTCTTGGAGTCTCTGAGCAGCTTGCTCTTATACATTCCAAGTGTTTTGTCGATGTAGTACTTTTTGCCGCCGACTTCGATCCAGCCGGTTTTCTTAACACCATTTACATAATAAAATTTCTTTCCATTTTCAGTAACCCAGCCGGTTTTTCCATTGGAGGTGTCTGGTTTGGTGGATGCTTTATAGCTGGTTACGGCTCTCCACCTTGGTGTAATGATCTTTGTATAATCTACATAGCCGAAATCAATGTCTACTGTAGAATATGACGGAATTCCGGAAACCAGTCCTTTCGTACTCTTCAGATATCCGCCACCATCACCATCTGTAGCCTGCCAGATCGTATATTTATAGTTCTTTTTGTTCGGTGCAAGGATCGTGTCACCATATCGTGCCAGCCAGACATCGTAGCCGGTCATTTTACTCCAGTCCAGCTTATTGTCATACCAGTCTGTATTACAGTAGATCATCGGATAATATCCTGCTTTTTTAACCTCATTGCAGAAAGCCTTGGCAAGGTTTGCGATCTGTGTGGAAGAAAAGCTTCTCATCTTCTCATACTCAATGTCATATACCACGGGATAGGAAACCTTATAACCATTCATTTTTTTGATAGCAAGCTGTGCTTCTTTCATCGCCTGCTGTGTTGTTGTGGCAAGGCTGTATATATAAGTTCCAACAGGCATTCCTACCTTTTCGGCCTGTTTCATATTGTAATCATATTTCATATCTATATGATTCAGTCCGTAGGAAATTCTTACAAACGCAAAATCTACATTGGACTTCTTAACCTTGCTCCAGTCGATAGTATCCTGCCACTCTGAAACATCAATTCCTCTTGTAATAGCCCCTTCCAGCTTCTGTCCGCTTCCGTTATAGCAGACTCCGTTGAGCTTCTTCCATGCCTTTGAGCTTGCTGTTGAGCTGGTTGCCCTGGCCCCCGGCACTTTCTCTTCTTCTGCAACAGCCTCACTGCGGTCGACTCCACCGCCGCCCATGGCCATTACTGTAGTCCCCATTGTTCCTATTCCCAGCAACGCCGCCATACAGCCGGCTGCTAGCCATCTTTTCCAGTTTTTCATTTTTCTCCCTTTCCCCATATTGTTGTCCATGTTTATTTTTGCCTGAATTTTATTATACTAACTGTTAAATGGAAAGTAAACCCATATTTGGAAAAAGACCGGTGCCAGCCTTATTGGCTGACACCAGTCTTTCATTTGTACTTTCTGTTAATAATATTCTCTTCTGTTTCCAGATCACGGAACTTCCGGGTCTGTCGGATCAAAACTTCCATTGCCACGGAATGTAGCCAGTGGTCTGCGGCCTAACGGTCCCTTGAAGGACTCAGTATTGCTGTATTTACCACTGCTGTAAATATGGATCGTTGCTCCATTGCAGTTCTCATATACCCATTTTGCATCCGCTACACAGGTACGGATACATCCGTGAGATGCCGGATTACCAAGTTTCAGGTATTCCCATGACGGAAGGTTGTATACGCTTTTTGTGGAACCGGCTACAGAGTGAATGAAAATTCCTCCCTGTCCGCAGCCATCAACATGTGTTCCATACTGTCCCCAGGATGGTCCCATCAGAGGCTGCCATCTTAAGCTGCGGGACAGTCTGTATGTACCATCCCATGTAGGTGTTTCAGGAAGACCTACAGAAACACGGATCGTCTTAACCGGAATCGTTTTATTGGAACTTGTATAAACAGTCATAACACCATTGGTCTTATCCACTTCCAGATAATATGGTCCTCTGTAGATGGAAGTAAGGTCATTGCGGCGGAATCCGTTCTTATCAAAGTAATACAGTTTACCGTCAATCCAGCGTCTTGTATTGGTCAGATATTTGGAACCACTGTCCGGATCGATATATCTTACCTGATCATAATAGTCACTGTAGATCACCCAGCCTGTTGAAAAACGTCCCTGGCTGTCCAGATAACCGTTTACAGAACCTCGTTTTATGTTTTTATTGGTTACAACTGTGTAATTCTGCAGATAATACCAGTATTTACCTACTTTCTTCCAGCCGCTTTTTTTCAGGACACCATTGGAAGCTGCATAATACCACCGATTCTGATAACGAATCAGAGTGTTCTTATACATCCAGCCTCTGTGTGTACTGGAATTGGACGTAGCAAAGAAGTAATAGTTATTACCGATCTTTGTTTTACCACTTGCAAGCTTTCCCTTGCTGTTAAAATAATAACTTCTTCCGGAGCTCTTTACTGTCAGCATTTTATTCTGATAGTGATTTCCGTTGCTGTCAAAGTAAAACCATCCATAAAACTGCTTCTTTGCGTTGAGAACTTTCTGCCAGCCTTTTTTCTCAACAACTTTTCCCGGGGTGCTTCCAAAATAATAGATTCTGTTTGATGCTCCCGCACAGTTACGCCAGCAATTTGTCCATGTAGCTCTTCTTCCGTTGCCGCCAAAATAATATCTGGCGCCTTTATATCTGACAAGTTTATTTTTCAATACACGACCATGGCTGTCTGTGACATAATAGGCATTGTCCTGATTCTTAGCCTTCGCCATTGTACTCTTCATTACATAGCCACTGGAATTCAGCATGTACAGATATTTCTTGGACATTACCATAGATACATAAACACCATGTTTCATGATCTGTCCACGTGTAGCTGTCTTCGGGCTGCAGTAAATGAAACGTTTCTCACCTTTACTGTTCACCACATAAGTCCATCCACCATAGAAAAGTTTTCCAGGAATATCGCCTTCCTTGGAAGCCGGCTGAAAATAATATTCATAGGTAGTAGAACCTGCTGTCAGCTTTATTGTACCTTTACGTGGTGCGCCATTACTTGCCAGTGTATAGTAATCATTTCCGATCTTTTTGATCTTTCCATAGAGATTCAGATCAGTTACAGATTTATAGCTTCCCTCTGCATCATAAAAACGGAAAGTTTTTCCTGTCCACAGCCAGTAGTTCTTCTGCTGCTGACCAAGGTTGGAAGTCCATGGGGTGATCGCAGCATTCTCATATCCGGAATACAGAGTTGCTTTATCCTTTTCGAGGAAATACCATTCCACCTTCTGTGTTCCTGCATATCCCGGTGTTCCAGGTTCCCGTGACATTCTTCCTGTCACCAGATATCCATCCTCATTAAACAGATAATATCCTGTATGACCATTGGTCTTGATTTTCAGAAGACCATCCTGTGCTGTAAAATAGCTATATTTAGCAGTTGTTCCTGCGGCATCTTCTGTACTGGAGGCTTCTGCTGCGTCTTCATTCTCCAGGTCCAGATCACCGGAAGCGCTGTCTGTGTTCTCATCTGCTGATGCAGGTTCTGCCACTTCTGTTTCTGTATTCTGAGCCTCATCCTGCTGTTCTGTACTCTGCGTATCTGCTGTATCTTCAGATACCTCCGGTGTTTCGACAGTATCTGCTGTATCTTCAGTTATCTCTCCTGCATTATCCCCGGAATCACTGCTGTCTGTCTGGATTTCAGATGGATTCTCAGCTGCCTTTGCCTCGGATGCAGTGCTCTCCGGTGCTGTCTTCTTACGGAGTTTATAGAAATCCCCCTCTCTGACCCAGTCGTTTTCCTTGGCAACGACTACACCGTTTACGATCTCTGCTCCGGTTGCAGTTGCAGATGCCGCATCTGCACTACCTGCATCCACTGTATTTTTCTGCGCATCCGCACTGTTCACAGATGGATCTTCCAGCTCAGCCACATCTCCCGCATTAAAGTCATCTGCCGGATCTTCCGCCGGTGCTTCAGTAACATCCGGTGTCTCGGTAATATCCGGTGTCTCAGTAATGTCCGGTGTCTCGGTGATATCCGGTGTCTCAGTCGGATTCTCCGGCACTACCACTTCATCTGTACTGTCGTTGTCTTCATCCGTCTGCGATTGCTGCTCATCTCCGACTTCATCACTGAAGCTGTCTTCTGAGCCAGTGCCTGCCTCTGCTGTCTGCACATCCGGGCTGCTCAAAGCCGTCGCTCCGGCTTCCAGAGTACCACCCATGCACAGTGTAAGGCTGAGCATGATTGCCACAACTCTTCTCTTCATAATAATCCCTCCTGCTCATGCTGCTGTGTTAATGAATTAATATATTTGTACGGTATCACTCGCCCAATCCACTTTCGATAAGTGATGCAAGCGCATCTATTGCCGCCTGTTCATCCTCACCATCGCAGATCAGTGTGATCTCATCTCCGCTTTTTACACAGGCCCCCAGTACACTTAATACGCTTTTGGCATTTGCTGTGCCTCCATCGTACTGAAATGTAACAGAAGATTTATATTTGATCGCTTCGCCACATAAAAGTCCTGCGGGACGGAGATGAAGCCCTGACGGGTTCCTGACCGTTACCTTATAACTTAACATTCCTATGTCTCCCTTACATGCTTTTACTCATATGTTACTGGCTGTTTCCACTGTCAACATTAGAAACTTTGGAAATTTTGATCTCAGCAGTCACATCCTCCAGAAGCTTATAACCATCCGGAAGACTGATCTTGATCGGCACTTCATAGCTGCCTTCTTCCCAGTCATCCATGGAAAGAGTCGCACTTATCGATTTCAGATTAAAGCCCGAGAGATCGCCATCCTCTGCCTGTACTTTTAATTCTACATCCGCAACCTCAAACGCCAGCTGCAGATTATCAGGCAGGCCTTTTACCTTAATATCCTCCGTCGGGAAATTGTATATTTTACTGCCTTCAGGCAGGATATTAACCGTAATCCAAAGATCCGTACTGGATCCTGTTGTCAGCTTCAGACCATCCGGAAGAAGCTCTGCAAGATTTACTTTCTTCTCCACATCATTGCTCTTACCTGAAATATCTACATTCTCGTTATCAAGATATATGGTATTTCCCTGAAGTTTCAAACTGTTCAATGCTTCCTCACTGCCGGCAACACTGAACGTTTCCGGCACTGTTGTAACACTGTCTACAACGTAGCCTTCCGCCGGTTCTCCAGTGTATCCTGCACTGATACGTATATCGGAACGTACTTTCCAGAGTTTTGCCGTAACATTTACTTTTCCGTTATTATCAAACTTCAGATAACTCATGGAATTCGATGAAAGGGTATCCTGATTCTTGTCGGTGATCGTCAGTTCCGCTCCGGTGATCGTTGTGTCCTGATCGATCCCATCAATCTTGGAACTTACGTCCACACTCACACTGTCTATTTTACCAACCAGTGATTCCGGCCCTGTAACTCTGACTTTCTCCGGATTGGCAGTAAGTGATGCAATCTCCAGGCCCTGTGCCGGCTTACTGTCACCGCAGCTTACATTAATGGCAAATTCTTTGGTAACCTTTTTCTCAAGGTGTACGCTGAGATTCTGCGGAGATACCCGGATATTCTCCGGAAGTACTCCTGCACAGGTGGCCGTAATTGGAATCATGACCGGATCCGTGTCTGTAGACTGCGCCTGCTGCAGATCTGCTACTGCCTTAATATCACTTGAGGTGAGACGGTTGACTGTCTTCCGCTCACCTGTAATATAAACACGCACTGTATTTTCACTGTCATCCTGCATGACCATCTGTCCAAGCTGATCCACATAAGCCTCATTAATGATCTGCACATCGGAGATCACAAACCCCTTTGTAATGATAGGATCGTCAACATTTACCACGATCAGCCATACCAGAATACCTACGATCACGGACATGATCTTTAAAGGGATGTTCTTAGTCAGATTTTTCTTCATGTTTCACTCTCCCTTTCAGCAGATTTCTCAGTTTGCTGTTGTCAACTACCTTTTTATTCTGTACTGCTACAAGTATTTCCCGAAGCTGCTTGCTGTTAAGGCCTCTGGAAAGTTCTCCTCCCTGAGCAACCGATACCTGCCCCGTTTCCTCGGAAACAATGATGGTAACAGAATCCGTCGCTTCACTGATTCCCACGCCTGCACGATGTCTGGTTCCCAGCTGTTTGCTCAGTTCCATATTATCAGAAAGCGGAAGATAACAGGTTGCCGCAACGACTCGATTGCCACGCACGATCACTGCTCCGTCATGGAGCGGTGTATTATGCTCAAAAATATTGATCAGGAGCTGACTGGTGAGAATTCCGTCAATATTAATACCGGTACGTATATACTCATCCAGACGGATTTCTTCTTCGATAACGATCAGTGCACCGGTTTTAACCTCACCCATATCAAAACATGCCTTAACCAGTTCATTGATCGTCTTGTCGTTAAAGCGTTCCTTGACTTCCTTTCCACTGTCAAATGGAATGATGGTTGATACGATTTTTTTCTGTCCCAGCTGTTCCAGCGCTCTTCTCAATTCCGGCTGAAAAATTACGATCACACCGATCACCAGCACATTGGCCAGATTGCGGAAGATCCACAGGATCGTATTCATCTTGAATATATAAGCGATCAGAATGAAACCGAGAACTACCAGAATACCCTTCAGCAATGTATATGCTCTTGTAAATTTGATCCAGGCCATAAACTGATATACAAAGAAAGAAATCAGTCCAATCTCAATAATATCAATAACCCCAAGTCCCGGGAGGGAAATCTTCCCCAGATATCCGGTCAGAACTGTCAGTATATTCTGCATAAGTCTCCTCCTTTCTTTCCGCTCATCCTGAGTAAAATACCATCAGCAAAAATATGTCAAGCGGATATTCGCGATCCGCTTCGCTACGTAGCTCTACACCAAATAACTGCTCCGCAGTTTGGTTAAATCAAAGATCTTTCAATGATTCTTCCAGCTGTTTTTCAAAGTCAATCTCATCAATTTTCTGTGGTGTCTCATTCACCGGACTTCCAAAATCCGGTTTCTGTGTAACAGGTGTTTCTTTTCTTTCCGGAAAATTTTCTTCACGGAAAACTACTTTATCTTCTTTCTTTTTTTCTTCACGTACAGGTTCCGCATTGATCTTTTTGATACTTCTCTCTGAAGTTGCCACTGATGCTTTCGGAACCGCTTTTACATAGTAGTAATATTCATCATCTTCATACTCCAACCGTTCTGTCCTGCTGTAATCTCCGCCATAGACAAAGAATTCCAGTACAAACCCGATCAGAACTGAAACTACTGTAGATATGATCATCGGAACCATTGATACCGTCACATCCAGGCAAAAATCTCCCGCAAGAATAACCAGAATATAGGCCACACCACCTGCAATGATCGCAATTCTCCACGCGTAGTCAAAAGAGCGTGTTCTGAGAAGATTCACCAGTAATACAACAACCACAAAAGCAATCACTGTGATCCACATAGCCCAGTTCTGGACCAGTCCGTCCGAAAGCAGTTTCAGCTTCTCGGCAATTTCTGTTCCCTGATCGCTGAGTGCCGCGGACTGTGCATGTACAAAACGGATAAAATAATAGATCACCACACCACATCCTGCCGGAAGTGCTGAAACCGCACTGCCAAGTAAACCTGCTCCCAGTGGAAGGAGTGTAGGAACACTGAATCCAAAAGAAAGAGGTGTCAGGATCAATGTAAGATTCTGAGATCCGCTGAACCGAAGAAACAGGATCATCATAAACAGGATCAATACCAGCATAAATCCGGCCACTTCCGGTCCCACCGCATAACAATGACCGATCATCATGGCAAATCCGATGAACATCATCACGGATACAGGTAAAATAGCACACACCAGTGCCAGTACAAGAATTACAAATATATTATCCAGCTGCTTCATATATCCCATATTACTGTTGATCCAGAGGAAATAGACAAATGCCAGAGCGAACTTCAGAACCGGCAGTATATATACTTCATATTCTCCATAAAACCTCTTGATATTCTGTTTAATCTCAAGTAAAGCTGTCATTTTCTATGTCCTCCCGATTTTCTCCGGACCGGTGTTCTCTTTTCTCCCCGTCCGTAGATTTTTTCCAGTCTGGTAAGATCCTGATAATATTCCTTCACACTCTTCTTGGCGCGGTGATATTTCACAGAATACTGAATATAAGTCAGCACAGAATACACGATCAGCATGCCCAGATATCCGACTATGATATAAATCCCCACTGCGACCAGGTTGATCTTATTCACATTATCCATAAGATATTCACTGAAATACGCAGCAATTCCGGCAAGCAGAAGCACATAGCCAATGGTTACCAGAAAGAAATTTTTGATCAGTGCAAGGCCGATATAATCGCTCCGGTAATATCTGCTCACCGGAAGATATTTCCTGCCTTCTCCATGTTCATACATGGCAAGGCGGTTCATGACCTTCACCTTTTCTTCATTTACCATAAATAACTCCTCATAAGCTTTCTTATCAGGAAACTCCTGATATATAGTTCGTATTTCGCACTTTATGCAGCTATACTGTTTAACTGCAATCAAATTTATTGTAGCATAGTTCCCTACCTATGAAAAGTGTTTTTTCAGGGCTTTCACGCCCTTCCGGCGCATACTGTAAGGAAATAAACTTCCTTTGCACCTGCCTCCAGAAGGCACTGTGCCATGGCATCCATGGTACTGCCCGTTGTATAGACATCGTCCACCACCAGCACCGATAATCCAGTTATATCTGCAGTTACCTGATATGCATTTTTAAGATTTTGCCGCCGTTTTGCGGCATTGAGTTTCTTTTGCGATCTTGTATTTCGTACTTTTCGTACCACATCCTCCCTCCAGGGTATCCCGCAGAAACCACTGAGCCGTTCTGCCAGATACGCTGCCTGGTTAAATCCTCTGTTTCTTTTCTTTCTGGGGTGGAGCGGAACAGGAACGATAAGCTGCGGTCTCCAGCGTTCCAGATATTTCTTTCCATAAATACTCATGGCTTTTGCGTAGAAATCTCCGTATTCCCGACACCCGTAATATTTGAACCGTACCAGAGACTGCCGCCACATCTCTCCGTATGAAAATATACTTCTGCCTTCCGAAAAATAATGCTGTTCCCTACGGCAGTCCTGACAATATTCCTCTTCTGTTTTTACGGGACGGCCACACTTTTTGCACAATGGTTCCACATTTGGCCGGATCTTTCCGGCGCACCCGGAACAGATCAGGCTGTTCTTCTGTTTCAGGATCTGATGACACATGGGACATTTTTTCGGATAGAGCATATTCAGAAAAATTTCAGCTGTTTTTTTCAAGAAAGTCCTTTCTCCCCGATAGCACTCTCCTTATAGTACAGTCAAGCGGATATTCGCTGTACTAGTAGCTGTACTAGTTGATCTCAGCTTCATCCAGTTCCCGTATTCTCCTGTCCAGTGAACTGTATCTCTGCTGCTGTTTCTCATTACGGATCATTTCCGCAAAGGTATTTTCACTTCCTACTACTGTGACACATTTACGTGCCCTTGTCACAGCTGTATACAAAAGATTTCGGTTCATCAGCATTCTTGGACCTGAAAGAATCGGTAAAATAACCGCAGGATATTCCGAGCCCTGTGATTTATGTATGGTCACTGCATAGGCAAGTTCCAGTTCTTCCAGCTGTTTAAAGGAGTATTGCGCCTGACGTCCATCCTCAAATTCCACTGTAGCGGTCTCCGCAAATTCATTGATCTCCGTCATGATACCTGTATCGCCGTTAAATACCCCGACTCCTTTATCTACCGGAATCTTATATCTTCCGAGGATTTCCCACTCCAGCTGATAATTGTTTTTCACCTGCATCACCTTATCTCCCTCACGGAAAAGGCGCTGCCCGATTTCTTTTTCTTTTTTCTTCTCATCTGGCGGATTCAGATAGCGCTGAAGGATCTGATTCAGTCTTTCCACGCCAAGAAGCCCCTTACGCATGGGAGTCAAAACCTGGATTTCATAAGGCTTCGCATCAACATAACGTGGAAGTTTCTCCTGGATCAGCGCGATCACAACCCGAATGATGATATCTGCATCGTATCTCTTCAGGAAAAAGAAATCCCGGCTTTTATTGTTGATCGTAACCTGTTCTCCGCGGTTGATCTTATGTGCATTTACTACAATATCACTCTCGGAAGCCTGCCGGAAGATCTTCTTCAGCTCCACTACTGAAAAACAGCCACTGCGGATAATATCCCTCAGAACATTTCCTGGTCCTACACTTGGAAGTTGGTTTTCATCTCCCACCAGGATCAGTCTGGTTCCTGCAGTTATCGCCAGAAGAAGAGAATGCATCAGCGCAATATCTACCATAGACATCTCATCAATAATGATCACATCTGCTTCCAGAGGATTTTCGAAATTTCTGTCAAAATGAACAGCTCTGCCTTCCTGCTCTCCCTCCGGCATACCATTCAGTTCCAGAAGACGATGGATCGTCTGTGCTTCATATCCGGTAGCTTCTGTCATTCTCTTGGCAGCACGGCCCGTAGGAGCTGCAAGGCGAAGTTCTGCTCCTTCTTCCTCAAAATAGCGGATAATTGCGTTAATGGTAGTTGTTTTTCCTGTTCCCGGGCCTCCCGTCAGAATAAACAGGCCGTGCTGGGCAGCAGATATCACTGCCTGTTTCTGCATTTCATCCAGCTTGGTTCCTGTCTCTTTCTCAATTCTTTCAATCCTTTTCTGGATCATGTATTCATCCTCAGGGCAGAGAATATTCAATTCACACAGCATCCTTGCAGAATCCAGTTCCAGGTTATAATAACGTTTGGGATAAACGACAGTTCCCTCTTCCGTTTCCTTAAGGATCAGTTTCCGTTCCACGACCATATCCATCAGGTGCTTCTCCATATAAGAAACATCTACTCCCAGAAGCCTGGACGCTCTGAAAAAAAGCTCTTCCTTTGGAAGATAAATGTGGCCCTCCCCAGAAGCCTGTAGGAGAGTATACAACATTCCGCTCCGTATTCTGTAATCTGAATCTGTATGGATTCCGATCCTGGATGCGATATCATCTGCGATCCGAAATCCCACACCGCTGATATCTTCTGCCAGACGGTATGGATTCTCCTGAAGGACACCATATACCGACTGTCCGTATTTCTGGTATATCTTCGCTCCCAGATTCAAAGAGATCCCATATTTCTGCAAAAAGATCATGGCACGGCGCATATCCGCCTTTTCTGTCATCTGTTCCGCAATCTCCATGGCTTTCTTTTCGCTGATACCTTTGATCTCTGCCAGCCGTTCCGGTTCTTCTTCCACGATCCGCATAGTATCATCCCCAAACCGCCGGACGATTCTTGCCGCCAATGCGGCACCGATACCTTTGATCGCACCGGAACCCAGATAACGCTCCACCGCAAGTGCATCTTCCGGCATTTTTTCCACATAGGAGGATATCTGAAACTGTTTTCCGTATACCGGATGTGTTGTATAATTTCCGGAAGCTTCAATTGACACGCCCTGTGTGATCGCAGGAAATGTGCCTACACAGGTCAGCTCCTGTCCCTCTTCCATTCCTTTCAGTACCATAACGGTATACCCATTATCTTCATTTCGGAATATCACATGATCTATATATCCTGTAACTGTCTCACTCATCTTCTTCTCCATCTGCATCGCGGTTCAAATGCTTAACGCATCAAAGATACCCCTGCGAGTATGATGCATTAATTATCGGAACACTGTAATAACATCAAAAGGCACTGCTGTAGCAGCGCCTTATCTGGTGTAAATTTATACTCTTGACATGATCTCCGCATATTTCCCTGTTCCGGCAGCTACAACCAGCATGGCATCCTGCACAGTCAGCGTACTTACTCCTGTTTTCTGCTCGATCAGCGTATCCATGCCATGAAGCATGGCACCTCCACCTGTCAGGACAATTCCTCTGTCCATGATATCTGCTGCCAGTTCCGGTGGTGTCTTTTCGAGAACACCATGAACCGCTTCCACGATCTGTCCTGTTGTCTCTCTCAACGCTGTCCTGATCTCTTCTGACGTCAGCGTTGCCACCTTCGGCAGACCTGTGATAATGTTTCTTCCCTTCACTTCCATAGTCCGGAGGTCTGCTTCTTCACTGGCTGTTCCAATTTTGATCTTGATATTTTCTGCCGCATCCTCTCCGATAAAGAGGCTGTGTTTCTCTCTTACATAATTCATGATCGCATGGTTAAAATTGTCACCTGCAACTTTCACCGAAGCAGAAACAACTACTCCGCCTACAGATATCACAGCCACATCTGTAGTTCCCGCACCGATATCCACGATCAGATTTCCAAACGGCTTGGTAATATCTACTCCCGCACCGATCGCAGCCGCAATAGGTTCTTCCACGAGAAATACTTCCCTGGCTCCGGACTGATATGCTGCTTCCTCCATAGCCTTACGCTCAATCTCTGTAATACCACTCGGAACACTGATGCTGACTCTCGGCTTACGGAACGCTCTTCGTCCCATAGCCTGGGAAATAAAATATTTCAGCATCTTCTCCATAACATTGTAATCAACGATCACACCGCCACGGATCGGCCATATGACTTCCATATTGGAAGTTAAATGGCTGGCCATCTGTCTGGCCTCCTCTCCGATTGCCCTGATCTTCTCTGTATCTTTATCATAAATAACTACAGAAGGCTCTCTTAAAACGATTCCCCTTCCTGTAGAAAACACCAGACTGTTTCTGGTTCCCAGATCGATTCCGATATCTTTTGCCGGCATAAATCCTCCCGCCTGCGTCTGCAAAATTCCCGTGCAGACACATTTCTGACTTGTTCTGTTCTATCTTTCATCCGGCAAAACCTGATCTATCTGCGTCTGCCGGACAGTTCCCGCACTTCATTATATACAAAACCTTCGGAATTGAAAAGGACTTTTACCCGTTATTTCTGTTCCAGATATTTTTTTACGTATTTACCGGTGTAGGAGACCGGGCTTGCAGCGATCTCTTCCGGTGTACCCTGCGCTATGACTGTTCCGCCACGGTCACCGCCTTCCGGGCCAATATCAATGATATAATCTGCTGTCTTGATCACATCCAGATTATGCTCAATGACCACAACTGTATTTCCTCCTTCGGAAAGACGGCGCAAAATCTCGATCAGCTTGTGCACATCCGCAAAATGAAGGCCTGTCGTGGGTTCATCCAGAATATATATGGTCTTCCCGGTGCTTCGTTTACTGAGTTCCGTGGCAAGCTTGATACGCTGAGCCTCTCCTCCCGAAAGGGTTGTAGACGGCTGTCCCAGGCGGATATAGGAAAGTCCCACATCATAAAGGGTCTCGATCTTTCTCCGGATTGACGGCACATTTTCAAAGAATGTCAGTGCCTCTTCCACCGTCATATTCAGTACATCATAAATGCTCTTGCCTTTATACTTCACTTCCAGTGTTTCCCTGTTGTAGCGTTTTCCTTTACAAACCTCACATGGCACATATACATCCGGAAGGAAATGCATCTCGATCTTGATGATTCCATCGCCGCTGCAGGCTTCGCAGCGACCGCCTTTCACATTAAAACTGAAGCGCCCCTTCTTATATCCCTTCGCCTTGGCATCTGCAGTTGCTGCGAACAGATCACGGATCTGGTCAAAAACACCGGTATAAGTTGCCGGATTGGAACGGGGCGTTCTTCCGATTGGAGACTGATCAATATCGATCACCTTGTCCAGCTGATCAATCCCGAGAATATCATCATGTTTACCAGGAATTATCCTGGCACGGTTCAGATCCCTTGCCAGTCTCTTATAAAGGATCTCATTGATCAGTGAACTCTTACCGGAGCCGGAAACTCCTGTGACACAGGTCATGACACCCAGCGGAATATCCACATCGATATGCTTCAGATTATTCTCTGCCGCACCTTTTATATGAAGAAAACCTGTTGGCTCTTTACGTACTTCCGGCACCGGAATCTTAAGTCTTCCACTTAAATAAGCTCCTGTTACCGATTGCTCGTTCTTCATCAGATCCTCAGCTGTACCCATGGCAACCAGCTGTCCGCCATGTTCACCGGCACCGGGACCGATATCGATTACACAATCCGCCGCGCGCATGGTATCCTCATCATGTTCGACCACGATCAGGCTGTTGCCAAGATCGCGAAGGCGCATCAGCGCTCCCAGAAGCTTGTCATTATCCCGCTGATGGAGACCGATACTTGGCTCGTCCAGAATATAGGCAACTCCAACAAGGCCGGAACCGATCTGTGTGGCAAGACGGATCCTCTGTGCCTCCCCGCCGGAAAGAGTTCCGGTAGCTCTTCCAAGGGAAAGATACTCCAGACCAACTTCCGCAAGAAATCCCACTCTGGCACGGATCTCCTTCAGGATCTGCTTACCGATCAGTTCCTGCTGCTCGGAAAGCTTCAGGTCACGAAGAAATCCCTGTAATCTCTCCACAGGCATGTTCGTCACTTCATAGATATTCTTATCTGCCACAGTCACTGCCAGAGACTCCTTCTTCAGCCTCTGTCCCTTACAGGTGGTACATGGAGTGATCCGCATGAAACTCTCATATTCCTGCTTCATAGTCTCGGAACCGGTCTCCCGGTATCTCTGCTCCACATTGCGGATCAGTCCCGGAAATGCCACATCATAAACACCTTCTCCACGCTGACCCTTGTAATAAACTTTCACGGAGTGACCACCGGTACCGTTGATCAGGATGTCCTGGATTTCCTTAGGATATTCACAGAAAGGGGTATCCAGAGAAAAGTTATATTCTCTCGCCAGTGCATCCAGGATCGCTCTTGAAAAACTGCCCTGTGTGGTACAGGACTGCCAGCCAAGAACCGTGATCGCACCTTCATTGATGCTCAGTTTCTTATCCGGTATCATAAGGTCAATATCGAATTCCATCTTATATCCAAGGCCCAGGCACTTGGGACAGGCACCAAACGGATTATTAAAAGAAAAACTTCTCGGCTCGATCTCATCAATACTGATACCACAGTCCGGGCAGGAAAAGCTCTGGCTAAAATTCAGAAGCTTTCCGTCCATGGTATCCACTACCAGAAGACCATCAGCCAGCTCCAGCACAGTCTCAATAGAATCCGAAAGACGTTTCTCAATTCCCGGTTTCACGATAAGACGGTCCACAACGATCTCAATGTTATGCTTGATATTCTTATCCAGGCTGATATCCTCAGAAAGCTCATAAAGACTTCCATCGATCTGAACTCTTACATATCCGCTTCTTCTGGCCTGGTCAAGCAGCTTGGCATGTGTTCCCTTACGGCCACGTACCACCGGCGCAAGAAGCTGTATCTTCTGACGCTCCGGAAGCGTCATGATCTGATCTACCATCTGATCCACTGTCTGTTTCCGGATCTCTCTGCCGCACTTCGGACAATGAGGGACTCCCACACGGGCATACAGAAGGCGGAAATAATCATAGATCTCAGTTACCGTTCCCACAGTAGAACGGGGATTCCGGTTCGTTGACTTCTGATCAATGGAAATCGCAGGAGGAAGTCCCTCGATACTCTCCACATCCGGTTTCTCCATCTGTCCAAGAAACTGCCTCGCATAGGAAGAAAGAGATTCCATATAACGTCTCTGACCTTCCGCATAGATCGTATCAAACGCAAGGGATGACTTACCGGATCCACTGAGTCCGGTAAGTACCACGAACTGGTCTCTGGGAATATCCACGCTGAGATTCTTAAGATTATTCTCATTCGCTCCGCGTATTCTGATAAAACGCTTCTTATCGTTCACTTCTGCTGACATGAAAGCCTCCTACTCTGCCCGGCCATACAAAAATCTTCCGGTATTTTCTTCTATAGCAGAATATCTGTCTCTCATTCTGCTGTAAAATTTCTGTTTGTTTTTTACAGTATACAATCAGAACATTCGTTCGTCAAGGTGAAAAAATCGACAAAATCCGCTACAGAAGAAAATCTGCCATCACTCCGTTGCTTACATGGATTCCTCTTCTTGTCAGAAAAATCCTGTCATTTTTCTTCTTCAGCATTCCCAGGGCAAAATGTTTTTTCAGAACCTCTCCGTAAATACTCTCCATATTTTTTCCGAAATATTCCTCAAATTCACGCACAGATACCCCCTCTGTCATACGCAGCCCCAGAAACATAAATTCCGCCATTTCATCCGCCTCCGTAAGTGTTTCCCTGTCACAGCGGATTTTTTCCGGAAACGCACTGTTTCTGAGATATTCTTCCATATTATCCGTATTGGAAAACCGCACATGGTCCACAAGAGAAGAAGCTCCAAGTCCCAGTCCCAGATAATCCGTCCTCTGCCAGTATCCTTTATTATGGCGGCACTCCAGGCCCTTTTTCGCATAATTGGAAATTTCATACTGATGAAATCCGTATTCTCCCAGAATTGCTGCCGTATCTTCATACATGCGGTACTCCGTATCTTCATCCGGAAGATCCAGCTCCCGTTCCCAGAATGGAGTTCCTTCCTCCACGATCAGGCTGTATGCGGAAATATGCTCCGGTGAAAGCTCTGCCACTGTACGGAGATTTTTTTCCCAGTCTTCATAGGTCTGCTCCGGGATCGCACTCATCAGATCAATATTGATATTGGAAAATCCCGCTTCCCTTGCCATGAAAAAACTCTCCAGAAATTCTTCCCAGGTGTGTATCCTCCCAAGGATCTTCAGTTCACGATTCTGTGGAGACTGCAATCCCAGACTTAACCGGTTCACTCCATGCTTCCGGTATTCCTGAAGTTTTTCTTTATATAAAGTCCCCGGATTTGCTTCGATGGTGATCTCAGCATCCGGGGCCATAAAAAACTTATTTCTGATCTGATCCAGAATTGCTCCCATAAGAGCAGGATCCGGAACGGAAGGTGTTCCTCCGCCAATAAAAACCGTGGTGATCTCTCTGTCCGGAAATTCCGGAACAGCAGCGATTTCCCTTCCAAGAGACTGGAAATATTCCCGTTGCCGTTCTTTTCCCGCCGGACCTGAAAGGAAATCACAGTAATCACATTTTTTCACACAAAAGGGGATATGAACATAGAGTTCCATAGGCTTCTTCGCCTTATTCTTCATCCATGTCTCCTTCCTCTGTACCCGCATAACTGTCAGTTTCGTCATACTGCGAGGTATCTCCATCGCCGGTATCATAACTGCTTTCATCATCTCCGGCATCACTGCCATCATCAGCAACGTCTCCGGTATCGGATGTATCCGTACCATCCCCGGATGTTGAATCTGATCCGGTCTCATCCGTATTATCCCCGCTTCCGTCGGAAGCTGCCGGTGTTGGTGTCACGGCATCTGTTCCCAGTGCCGCTCCGCCGTTTTCAGCCAGATACTCATTTACCATAGTAAGATTACCGTTGGTTGTCACGGCATCCGGATCTACCGTTTTCGGATCTGGTGTTGCGGTCGGCTCCGGTGCCATACTGATCTTGATCACACTTTCATCTTCCGCGTTTTTCTTTTTTGAACCGCATCCGGTAAGCAGGATTCCGGTCATCGCCAGAAGTCCTGCTGCCAGAAACAGTCTTTTTATATTTTTTCCCAAAAAGTCATCTCCTATTTATCATCCAGCTTCAGGACACTCATAAATGCCTTCTGCGGAATTTCCACATTACCAACCTGACGCATACGTTTCTTACCTTCCTTCTGTTTCTCAAGAAGTTTCTTTTTACGGGAAATATCTCCGCCATAACACTTGGCAAGAACGTCTTTACGCATGGCTCTTACTGTCTCTCTGGCAATGACCTTGCTTCCGATAGCTGCCTGGATCGGGATCTCAAAGAGCTGCCTCGGGATCTCATCTTTCAGTTTCTCGCACATCTTCCTGCCACGCTCATAAGCAGTATCCGCATGAACGATAAAGGAAAGGGCATCCACCTCTTCCTTGTTCACAAGGATATCCAGTTTCACAAGCTCACTTCTTTCATAACCATCCAGCTCATAATCCAGGGACGCATATCCTCTGGAACGTGACTTCAGTGCATCAAAGAAATCGTAAATGATCTCATTCAGAGGCAGCCTGTATTTCAGAAGTGCACGGGTTTCTTCCATATATTCCATGCCTTCATACTGGCCACGTCTCTCCTGGCAGAGATCCATGATCGCACCGATAAACTCTGTAGTTACCATGATCTCAGCCTTCACCATCGGCTCTTCCATATATTCGATCTCAGACGGATCCGGAAGATTAGTCGGGTTGGTCAGTTCGATGACCTCGCCGTTGGTTTTGTAAACTTTATAAATAACACTTGGTGCGGTCGTTACAAGATCCAGATTATACTCTCTCTCCAGACGTTCCTGGATGATCTCCAGATGGAGAAGCCCAAGGAACCCACAACGGAAACCAAAGCCAAGAGCAACGGAAGTCTCCGGCTCATAATAAAGAGACGCATCATTAAGCTGAAGTTTCTCCAGGGCATCACGAAGATCGCCGTATTTGGCACCGTCTGCCGGATAAAGTCCGCAGTAAACCATCGGATTTACCTTCTTATATCCCGGAAGTGCCTCCGCACAGGGGTTGTCTGCGTCCGTTACGGTATCACCCACACGGGTATCCCTCACATTCTTGATACTGGCAGTAATATAGCCGACCATACCTGCCGTCAGTTCATCACAGGGAATAAACTGGCCAGCGCCAAAATATCCTACTTCTACGACTTCCGTAGTAAATCCGGTAGCCATCATATGGATCTTCGTGCCCTTTTTTACACGGCCGTCCTTGATCCTGCAAAATACGATAACACCTTTATAAGGATCATAAACAGAGTCAAAGATAAGGGCTTTCAGAGGTGCATCCACATCTCCCTGCGGTGCCGGAACTTTATTTACGATCTGCTCCAGAACCTGTTCCACGTTCAGACCTGTCTTTGCGGAAATCTGCGGTGCATCCTGGGCTTCAATCCCGATCACATCCTCAATCTCATTGATAACACGCTCCGGGTCCGCACTTGGAAGGTCGATCTTATTGATAACCGGAACCACATCCAAATCATGATCCAGCGCCATATATACGTTGGCAAGGGTCTGAGCCTCGATTCCCTGGGCAGCATCTACAACAAGGATCGCGCCGTCACAGGCTGCAAGACTCCTGGAAACTTCATAATTAAAGTCTACATGTCCCGGGGTATCGATCAGGTTAAAAATATATTCATTTCCATCCTTGGCCTTGTATACAATACGGACAGCCTGGGATTTGATGGTGATTCCACGTTCTCTCTCCAGTTCCATATTATCCAGAACCTGGGCCTGCATTTCTCTCTCCGTGAGAAGTCCTGTCATCTCGATGATACGGTCCGCAAGTGTTGATTTTCCGTGGTCAATATGTGCAATGATACAAAAATTTCGAATTTTACTCTGGTCTATCATTCAGGAAATCCTCCTTAAGTTTCTCTTGCATCAGACGGACATTCCTGTTCCGCTCTGCTGCATGCCTGTAAATGTAGTCACTTCACGCTTTTCATTCACAAAGCATATTTTTCCATACTGCTCTTTATCATATCATATTTTAGCCGTTTTTGTCACTGCCTTTCAATACTCTGTTTAAGATATCTGCAAAAGGTTCCATGGCATTTCGGACTTCCTCCACAGTATTGGTCTGTGCACCCGCTTCCAGAAGAAGGGCCCGGGGCTTCAGATGAAGGTTATAACGAAGCCCTGCCAGATAAATTCCCCGGTAAAGCTTTGGATAGTACTGTGCTGCCTGGTATTCCAGCTGAAAAGAAAAAGCCAGATTCTCTTCTATGTAAGGATTGGGCAGATAACTCACCGCTCCCTGGTTGACCGTATAACTCAACCCATTATAAAAAAGCAGCTGCGCTGTTGGTTTCCCGTCTATTTCCGTCACCAGATGACGGTCATCCGGCACGCCGTCTCTGTGGAGATCGATCACCACTTCAACAGAAGGGTTCTCCTCCAGGACCTTTTCTATGGAAGCTCTTGCATAATCATATGCTTTACTCCGATCCAGCTGCCCGCCCATCATATCAAAAGCGTCTGTCACATGAAGCACCCGATAACCATATGTCTTTTCAAGCAGCTCCGCGAGATGGTCGCCCACTCCAACGATGGTATCTTCCACCTGTCCTTCTCTGGAGTCTGCAAACGTTTCCTGGGAATGGGTGTGATAGATCAGGATCTGTGGCACCTCCGGGTCCTGTTTTATGGAAAGATCTTCTTTCAGGAATCTGGTTCCGCAAATCTGCTGTGCATTCGTCTCCGTATTGGAATCCAGGATAAAAAACTGATTCATCACATAATCAAAATCTGCCAGTTTCGCAGGAGACAGATCGATCTGCGGATGAGGCAGTGCCACGGTTTCCTGAGTTTTTCCGGCTTCTTCGCCAGAGGTCTTCTTTTCTTTTGGAGCCGCTTTTGTCGGAGTGCTCTCTGACGGGGTATCTTCCGGTTTCGTAATTTCCGGCGTTTTCTCTTTTTTCTGACTTGTCTCTTTTTTTATTTCATCTTTCTTTTCCACATTTTCCTTCTGCTTTCCATCAGTTTTCTTGGTTTCGGCACTGTCAGAAGGCTTCTGTACGGACTCCGGCGATTCTTTTTCCTCTGCCTTCTCCGCCTCCGCCAGAAGAAGCGCCTCCTGCTCTTTCCGGTTTTCCGCTTCCACTTCCTCCCCCAGATGCTCTGCATTTTTTTCCTGCAAAAGCATCTCTGTTTCACGGTCCTGCCCGTTTTCCTCCTGCAAAGCTTTCTTTTCCAGAAAGCAATACAGCGGCAGCTGTCTGTAGATCTCACCATGCTTGAAAAAATCCCCCGGCAGTGCAGCCACGACGCACAGAAAGATCAGGCTCAAAACCACACAGAATGCCTTCTGGATATTCGTCACCCACGATCACCTCTATGGTATTTTATGACCTGTCCTCCTCGATTAGACTATCAGAAAATGCCATATTCAGTCCTTCAGAAATGGTAAAACTTAAATAGCGCACGGTTTCATCTACATCTTTCGGTGTCACAAACATGGTATAAAGCTTCGGCGAGATCATTTCCTCCAGAAATTCCTTCTGTTCTTCTTCCTCCAGTGCATCCAGAAGATCTGCCATGGAATCATGGACAATGGTAGCCGCATCTACCACCGTAGGCACACCGATCCCGATCACACGGACAGAGAGATTTTCCTCATTCAGACCTTCTCTGTGATTGCCAACTCCGGAACCCGGACTGATCCCGGTATCCGTGATCTGAATGGTACGGTTCAGCCTTGCTGTACTTCTGGCAGCCAGTGCATCAATGGCGATCACCACATCCGGCTTTGTTTCGGAAACGACCCCCTGAACGATCTCCAGCGTTTCCATTCCGGTCTGAGCCATCACTCCTGGTGCGATTCCGCTGATCTGATGCATTTTCATATGTGCATTTGACTTCAGTCCATACTCCCGGATCACATGCCTTGTCATATGAAGACCGGAAACCGCACGTGGTCCAAGAGAATCCGCAGTGATCTCCTGGTTCCCGAGTCCAACCACCAGAACTGACTGCTGCCGTCCCAAATCGATCAGTTCCCGGAGATGATGTGCCACTTCTTCTGAAATCTCCCTGTGATAATCCTCATCCGGAACAGAAAGATCCGGCGCTTCAATGGTGATATATGTCCCCTGCGGTTTTCCCATGGTTCTGGCTCCGTTTTCTGTTGTGATCCGTACCACAGTCGTCCGGACGTCTTTTTCCGCATCATATTTTTCCTGGATCTCTACTCCATGTACTTCTACATTTTCCTCCTGAAAGCGCTCTGTTGCTTCCAGAGCCAGGTCTGTTCTGATTCTGCTCCTTCCAGTCATACTCTCATCCTCTTTTTCTGTAAAATCGTAAACTCTTTCCGCTCCCACTTGCTTTCCGATCATATCATCGCCATGAAAGCCACATTTTTCGGTGTTTTCGTTTTCATTATTTCCCTTTTTCCCATAAATATGTATCCTTTTCTCCTGCATCCACATCATCTGGTATTTTTTTGTCATTTTTCCGTAATTTTTTTGAAAAATATCTTGACATTCTGTTTCACATATAATAATATATATAAGCATGTTTCATAGGAGCGCCCGTGTCTGTTCCTGTGAATGTAATTTATATTATATTTTTAGGAATCGGAGGTGTACGAATTGGCTAACATTAAATCCGCAAAGAAGAGAATCTTAGTTAACAGAACTAAGGCTGCAAGAAACAAAGCAATCCGTTCTGCAGTTAAGACTTCCATCAAGAAAGTTGAGACAGCAGTTGAGAATAAGGATAAGGCAGCTGCAGAGGTTGCTCTTAAGGACGCAATCTCCACAATCAGCAAAGCTACATCCAAGGGCGTTTACCACAAAAATAACTGCGCCAGAAAAATTTCCCGTCTTTCCAAAGCTGTCAACAGCATTGCGTAATAGACCACGGAATATTTTAGTTATAAGCTTATAAGTAAAAGGAAAGACAGTCGAACCGTCAGCGACTGTCTTTTTTGTATATATATTTCTGAAGGAGTTTTTTTTATGATATCTCATCCCTTTCCCTACCGTCTCATCCACAGCAACCGAAAAACCCTGGCGATCCAGGTCAGCGTTTCCGGCCAGGTGATTGTCCGTGCTCCCCGTACAATGTCAGACTCCACCATCCATCGCTTTCTCTCCCAGAAAGAAAGCTGGGTCCTGGAACACATCTCCCGCGCCGCTTCCGTACCGTCACAGTCCCCTGCTGAAGATCATCCCCTCTCTGATTTCCGCCGCAGCTATTATATGGAATCTGCCCGCAAAATATTCAAAAGAAAAACCGCAGCCTACGCCAGAAAAATGGACGTAACCTACGGCCGCATTACCATCCGGGAGCAAAAAACCCGCTGGGGAAGCTGTACCAGTGAAGGAAACTTAAACTTCAACTGGCGTCTGATCTTCGCTCCGGAAAAGGTTCTTGATTATGTTGTTGTCCACGAACTTGCCCACCGGAAAGAAATGAACCACTCTCCCGCTTTCTACGCAGTGGTGGCATCTGTAATGCCGGAATATAAAACATACGAAAAATGGCTCAGAGATAACGGCAGAACTCTGTGGCAAAATCCTACGCCATGAAAATGGTAATCATGCACTTTTTGTTCTCGCCGAACTGTATTTCACGATCAGAAGTTCCACACTGAGCACATCTCCCAGTGTACCTGTCTTCACAGCTTCCTCTGCATCCACGAAATCCCGTACTGCATTTTCCAGTTCTTCCACTGTGTAGGATCTGGCACAGGAAGCCAGATTCCGCACAACAAACGAAGGTACTCCCAGTTTGGACGCAATTTCTGTCTGCGAAAGCCCTTCCTGGGACAGTTTCTTTGTGAGACAGATCTGGCGGAACTGTTTTGCCAGAAGAAACAGGATCCTCATCGGCGGTTCCCGAAGCGTCAGAAGATCATAATACAGATCCAGAGCACGTTTCTGATTTTTCTCAGTAACAGCACGTACCATATCAAAGATCTTATTGGTTGTCTGTGTGGTACAGACAGCCTGGATATCCGCCGCAGTCACCACTTCTCTTCCTTCTGTATAGGAAATCAGCTTTTCCAGTTCCATTCTCAGGTTTCCCATATCGGTCCCTGTCATGGACAAAAGCAGTTCCACATCCCTCTGCGTGATCTTACGGCCATTTTTCCCAAGGATTCCTGCAGCCCATCGCATCAGCGTCTTTTCATCCTGCTGCTTAAATTCTCCGATACTCCCGCACGCCTTCACAGCCTTGTACATACGGCTTCGCTTGTCAACCTCAGATTCACAGAACACCAGATAAAGATAATCCGGAAGATTCTTCATATAATCCGCCAGCTCCTCACACTTGTTCTTAAAAAAGCCGGTATCCTCCAGAAGCACGGTCCTTCGATCCGCAAAAAAAGGCATGGTGTCAAAAAGGCTTATAAGCTCCCGGATATCGATGCCTTTCCCCTCATATCTGGCAAAATTCATGGTATCGTCATCCGGATTGAGTGCTTTCACCAGATTTCTTTTATACTGCTGTTTCAGATAAGCTTCCTCTCCATAAAGGAGATATACCTGTTTAAATTTTCCTGATTTAATATCTTCCTGAATATTTTTCAATATCTGTACCCCTGTCTGAATATATTTACCATCGTAACCCGGCAATTTCACTGTAATCCAGTTTATACGACCCACGCCTGAAATGCAACACCCATACAAAAATTTGACTTTCCCGCGGATTCATGATACTGTAAACGGGTACATATTCCGGCGGAGCCGTTCCGTCAGAGAAATATGTGGAAGGGAGTGTTCCATTATGGAGAAAAAAAGAAACAGCAGAGCAACAAGCAACCTGAAGAGCGCAACCACAAAAGCCAAAGCTACCGTGAAATCAACTGTAGAGAAGATTGAGAAAACACCTGCAGCTGAAAAAACTGTAAAAGCAGTCAAGAAAGCAACCGAGACTGTAGCAGCCAAGGCACCAGAAGTAGTAGAAGAAGTTAAGAACACTGTAAAGAACCATAAGATCAGCGGCATCACACTTGAAATTTTTGAGACATCCATCACAGTTGCCGACCTTGAGACAGCTGTTAAGAAAGATGCAGAAGCAAAAGGCCTTAAGGGCAAAGAGCTCCACATCTATGTAAATGCAGAAGAAAGAGCAGCTTATTACACTGCAGACGGAGAAGGTTCCGACGATTACAAGATCGATCTGACTACTCTGTAAGTTCGGACGGATTAGTTCCGCAACCGACATACTACGCCGGTCTGCCCATAGCAGTTCCGGAAGCGCCAAAAAGCCATGCACAGGACATTTTCATTTTCGTCCCGTTGCATGACTTTTCTTTTTTATCTTTTACTGGATTTTTTTAATCCAGTCTCTGGAACAGCCTACTGCCGCTCTCCATCCTTTTACCATCGCACTGCGCTTCTCATCATCAATCTCTGTACGGAAAATACGCTCCACGCTGCGGCTTTCCAGTACTGCTTCCTTGCTTTCCCAGAATCCTACAGAGAGACCTGCAAGATATGCGGCACCAAGAGCAGTTGTCTCAATACATTCCGGACGTTCTACAGCCACATTGCTGATATTGGACTGAATCTGCAGAAGAAGGTTGTTGGCACTTGCTCCGCCGTCTACACGGAGAACTGCAAGATCACTTCCGGCATCTGCTTTCATAACTTCCAGCACATCATTAACCTGATATGCAAGAGATTCCAGAGTTGCACGTATAATATGATATTTATTCACACCACGGGTCAGTCCTACAATTGTACCACGTGCATACTGATCCCAGTAAGGAGCTCCAAGTCCCGTAAATGCAGGCACTACATAACATCCGTTTGCATCCGGCACTTTTCCCGCAAAATATTCCGTATCTGAAGCGGAATCCACCAGATGAAGTTCATCACGGAGCCACTGGATTGCGGCACCGGCAACGAATACGGATCCTTCCAGAACGTAGGTAACTTTTCCATTGAGGCCCCATCCGATAGTGGTGACAAGTCCGTTGTTTGAAAATACCGGTTTATCTCCTGCATTCATCAGAAGGAAACCACCGGTTCCATATGTATTCTTGGTTTCCCCTTTCTCAAAGCAGGCCTGTCCGAACAATGCCGCCTGCTGGTCACCGGCTGCACCGGCCACCGGAATCCTTCCACCAAAGAAGGATGGATCGGTTTCCCCATAGATTTCGCTGGACTCTTTTACCTGTGGAAGCATACACTTCGGAATATTAAGCTCCTCCAGAATTTCATCATCCCACTCCAATGTGTTGATATTGAACATCATGGTTCTGGATGCATTGGAATAATCGGTTACATGGACAGCACCCTTGGTCAGTTTCCAGATCAGCCAGGTTTCCACGGTACCGAAGAGAAGTTCTCCCTTCTCCGCCCTTTCACGTGCACCTTCCACATTATCCAGGATCCATTTCACTTTGGTTGCGGAAAAATACGCATCAATAACAAGTCCTGTTTTCTGACGGAATTTCTCCTCAAGGCCCTTTGCCTTCAGACTGTCACAGTATTCTGAAGTTCTTCTGCACTGCCATACAATGGCATGGTATACCGGCTGTCCTGTATTCTTATCCCAGACGATCGTTGTCTCTCTCTGGTTGGTGATACCGATCGCAGCAATATCCTCTGCAGTTGCCTCGATCTGATTCATTGCCTCTCTTGCAACAGACAGCTGTGTAGACCAGATTTCACCTGCGTCATGTTCTACCCAGCCAGGTTTCGGAAAATGCTGTATAAACTCTTTCTGTGCCACGCTGCGGATCTTTCCGTTTTCGTCGAAAAGAATACAACGGTTGCTGGTTGTTCCGGAATCCAGCGCCATAACATATTTCGCCATATAAAAATCCTCCAATACATTCCTTAACCGCATAGCTGTATCTATGCAGCTTTAAAGCTCCCATACCTCCTGATTCGTAGTGGAAACCGCCGCGGCCCCCGCCCCCAGCGCTCCCATTACGTCCTCTTTATCAGAGATCAGTCCCCCTGCAATCACTGGTACTCTGCTCGTTTTACATATTTTCTTGAGAATCTTCGGCATCAGACCGGGCAGCACTTCCACCACATCCGGCAGCTGCTCATGCTGATTTCCCAGATTTTCAATATTTTTAATCGCCATGGAATCAATGAGAAAAAAGCGCAGGACGGTATACATCCCGAGCTTTTTTGCCCTGTTGATCATTGATGCTTTTGTGGAAATAATTCCATCTGCATGAACATCCTCACAAATATAATCGACAGAAACCTCTTTTGAACTTAATCCGGTTACAAGATCAATATGTACCATGGCGATTTTGCCTGCCTGATGAATTCGCTCCACAATATTTCCGATGGAACGGATATCTCCATACAGAATAAAAATTACCGTAAGTTCTTCTCTACGCAGGCAGTTTGCAAGGCCCTGTTCGTCCTTCACTGCCGCTATGATCGGATTAGCCTCGATCGCATCCAGAAATTCCCTGTTCATCTATTTACCCTCCGCAATATTCGCACAATATCGTTATATCTTCTTATGTTATCCGAAGATATTACTTCTATTGTACCAGTTTCTCACTGCAAAGGCCAGACAGATTTGTAAGATATGTCGATATTTTCACCAAAATCAGGCAAGTCTTAACGACTTGCCTGACTCAGCAATATTATTTTTCAAATGGGAATTTGAACTGTGTAAGTCCGAATTCATCACGAAGTCCGATAAACTCTTTCTGAACTGCCTCTGTTACCGGAACTCCCTTATCTTTACGATACATCCATACATCGTACTCTTTCTCACCTGCGGTGTAGATACGTTCCTGTCCAGGAGCTTTCTCAGATCCTCTCAGGTCTCTTAAGATATCGCCGCATGTTTTCTTGAATGCTTCAGCGCCCATGAATGCTTCTGTATCGATCGCGATGAAGAAGTGTCCAAGATGATATGGACGGATGCTTCCATCCTCATTCTTTCCTTCCAGTGCTCTTAAGAAGATACCGGACTGAAGTGCTGCGGAAAGGATCTCAACAACTGTGGAGTATCCGTATCCTTTATATCCTCCGTTTGTCTCGCCAAATCCGCCGAGTGGAGCAAGTGCAGCCTGTTTGCTGCGGATCTTCTTAAGGATCTCTACACTGTCTGTAAGCTCCTCACCCTCTCTGGAGATAACAAGACCTTTAGGAGTATCGTGTCCGATACGTGCGTAGTATTCGATCTTGCCGTTCTGGATAACAGATGTTGCACAGTCCAGCATGAACGGGAATGGCTCATCTGTAGGCATGCTGAATGTCAGCGGGTTTGTTCCGAGCATATTCTCAACACCAAAAGTAGGTGCAACGGACGGTCTTGCGTTTGTACCACTGATACCGATCATGTTCTCTTTTGTTGCGAGACCTGTCCAGTATCCTGCGATTCCATAATGAGAAGAGTTACGAACTGCAACCATACCCATGCCATACTTATGTGCTTTCTCGATACACATATCCATAGCTTTCTTGCTGGCTACCATTCCCATACCATCGTTGGCATCAATAACTGCAGTTGTTGGTGTCTCTTTGATGATATCAATCTTTGTTACCGGATTTAAGATTCCAGCTTTGATACGATCAATGTAGATCGGTTTGAAACGGTTGCAGCCATGGCTCTCAATTCCACGTCTGTCACTCTCAAGAAGTACATCAGAGCAAAGTCTTGCGTCTGCTTCCGGAACTCCTACTTTCTCAAATACAGCTGTCATAAAATCATCTGCGAGCTGCCAAGGAATAAAAGGTCTTGTTTCTTTCTCCATTGTAAAAATCCTCCATATACATTATTATAGTTTTTTTATTTTACTTATATAGATCTGCAGCAGGACCCCCTCCTGCCGGAGATTTCAAATTTAGCCTGCCTCCTGTATGTGCCTCACAGAAAGCGTCTTTACATCGCAGTGTCAATCCTCATCTGCCACTGCTCTTCCTCTGTCCGGATAATTGGTGATGATGGAGTTTACTCCCCATTTCTTCATCCTTCTCATATCCTCTTCCTCGTTTACAGTCCAGACATTCACCCCTATCCCGTTCTGGGAACAGCTGCGTACATGTTCTTCCTTCAGATATTCCAGATTCGGATGATAATACTGCACATCACAGGTTCTTGCATAAACCCCTGCATTATCCACATATTTCTCTACCAGAAAGCCTCCTGCAATAGTCTCATCACTCTGTCTGCACAATACAATGGATGCGTTATTGAAAGAGGAAAGAATGATCCGATCCTCCAGACCATATTCGCAGATCATATCAATGACCTTCTCTTCCATACCACCATAATAATAAACACTGTTCTTCAGCTCGATGTTTGTGATCAGATCTTCCTCCTCTGCCATCCACTCCAAATACTCTCTCAGAGTCGGAATCTGAAGTCTGCCGAATTTTCCGGCAAACTTATCCGGATAACTGCAATCCAGTTTACACAGCTCAGCATATGTAAGATCATAGATATACCCGTTTCCATCTGTGGTACGGTCAACCTTCTCATCGTGCATGATCACCGGAACCAGATCCTTGGTCAGCTGTACATCAAGCTCGATCCCCTCGCAACCAGCCTCCACAGCCTTCTGAAACGCCAGCATTGTATTCTCCGGATATTCTCCGCTGAAACCACGATGTCCAAATACTTTCATTCTAATCATCCTCCATTCAATGCATTACATCGTTGTGAGCATTTTTGCTAATTCATATTTCTGATTATATCATAGTGTTTATTTATTTTCAACATTTTTTATCGGTTTTTATATATTTTTTTGTTATTTTTTAATTAATTATTCTTTTAAGCACTAATATTTTTTGTGCATTTTGTATATTTTATTTCATGACAAACAAAGCGATAAAAAAGCCTTTTCAGGTTTATTTTATTCGCTTTGTCTGCCGGAGGGCTGACATATTATAAGCATACAGTTTGCCATATATATCCTTTGCAGATCACTGTATGATCTGCTTCACATTTCCTGTAGCCACGATATCCACGCCTGTGCCTGCTACATTCTCCAGGATCACGTCCCCGATCTGAACCGGCGCTTCCACACATACATCCCGCAGCGCTTCCACACAGTCAAAAATCTTTCCTTTCGGAATATCCTGTGCTGTCTTTACTGACACCACCGGCATGCTTCCATTCTTCACACGAACGGTCGTTGTCACGATCCTGGTCGGATCTGTCACTTCCTTCACTGCATATTCCGCACCTTTTTTACAGGTATTTCCTGTGACGGAAATGATTTCTTTTCCATCCATTTCCACCAGAAGGGCGCATCCCATAGGACATCCGATACAAGTAAGATTCCTTTTTTCCATTTTCATCACTCCTCCACCTGGATCACAAGTTCATGTTTATCCTGTTTCTGTTTTCCTTCCAGAATGGAAAGAAGCTGCTCTTTTTTCAATTTGATCTGTTCCATCTCTCCGGGTGCTGCCACCTGTTTTTTTCTGGAAAAGATCCGTTCTCCATCCAGATATGCACGGATGTAACAATTTTTATATACATTTCCCACACGGAAGCGGACCAGCTGCTCCTCCGCCATGTGACCGATACGGATCTCAGACGGCACTGTATAGCGGACTCCGTTTTGGGGCGAAAGCGTGATCTTTATCTCTTCCGGTATTTTGTCCTCTCCATTGTTGTTTACATAGAGAGCCGCATTTCTTCCTGCATTGCCAGCTTCCTCCGAAACAAAATCCACCAGATCATGAACATGAAGAACATTTCCGCAGGCAAAAATACCTTCTACATTTGTCTCCAGACTTTCGTTTACCACCGGTCCGGAAGTCACATTGCTCAGCTTCACACCTGCCTGTCCGGAAAGCTCATTCTCCGGGATCAGACCAACAGAAAGAAGAAGCGTATCGCATTCAAAAAATTCCTCTGTACCGGGAATCGGGCGTCTGTTTTCATCTACCTCTGCAAGAGTGATTCCTTCCACGCGCTCTTTTCCTTTTATGTCAACCACTGTATGACTAAGCTTCAACGGGATTCCAAAGTCATCCAGGCACTGCACAATATTTCGCTTCAGGCCTCCGGAATATGGCATCAGCTCTGCCACTGCCTTAACCTCTGCGCCTTCCAGCGTCATACGTCTGGCCATGATCAGTCCGATATCACCGGATCCCAGGATCACTACTTTTTTTCCCGGCATAAATCCTTCCATGTTTACAAGGCGCTGTGCTGTTCCTGCTGAATAAATGCCTGCCGGTCGATATCCCGGAATGTTCAGTGCACCTCGCGGTCTCTCTCTGCAGCCCATGGCAAGGATCACAGCTTTTGCCTGGATCTGATACATTCCCTCCTGGCGGCTCATGGCAGTGATCACCTTATCCTGGCTGATATCCATGACCATGGTGTTCAGCCGGTACTCGATCTGCCGCTCTTTTACCATCCGGATAAAACGTGCCGCATATTCCGGTCCTGTCAGCTCCTCCTGAAATGTATGAAGGCCAAATCCATTATGGATACACTGATTCAGGATCCCGCCCAGTTCCTTATCACGTTCCAGGATCAGGATACTCTCTGCTCCCTCTTTCTTTGCAGCCAGGGCTGCTGCCAGTCCTGCAGGGCCTCCGCCTATGATCACGATATCTCTCTTCACCATAATCTTATCATTCATGGTTCTCGCCCTCCTCTGCAATTTTTTTGTTGATTCCTTCGATCAGTCTGGAATCTCCGCCTGTTTTTGTGATCTCCTCCATGGAAATGCCAAGCTCTCGGCTGAGGATCTCCATTGTTCTGGGAGAGCAAAAACCTGACTGACATCTTCCCATTCCTGCTCTTGTACGACGTTTTACTCCATCCAGGGATTTCGCTCCAAGAGGTCTTCGGATCGCATCCAGGATCTCTCCCTCAGAGATCATCTCACATCTGCAGATGATATTTCCATATTCCGGAGATCTTTTGATCAGCTCATTTCTTTCTTCCAGAGAAAGCTCTGACGGATCCAGGATCCCTTTTCTCACCGGATCAAAATCCGGATTTACTTCCGGATGTAATTTTTCTTTTACGATATCAGCAACCATACAGCCAATGGCCGGTGAGCTGGTAAGTCCCGGTGATGCGATCCCTGCACAATCGATAAATCCGGGTGCATCCTCCACCTCTTCGATCACAAAATCCATACCGTCCTCGATAGCACGGAGTCCTGCAAAGCTTGTGATCACCTTCCGCAGTGGAATATCCTTTACTGTTTTCCGGGATTTGGCACTTACTTCCTCCATTCCCTCTGATGTAGTCGCTGTTTCCTCCCGATCCTCCAGATCCGTAGCTGTAGGCCCGATCAGAAGATTACCGTGAACAGTCTGTGTTACCAGAACTCCTTTTCCGTTCTTATTTGGAAGCGCAAAGATCGTATGATTCACATGTGTTCCTGCACTTTTATCAAGAAGCATATACTCACCCTTACGAGGAGTGATATGCAGTTTTTTCTCACTTACCATATTATGAAAAACATCCGCATAGACACCGGCAGCATTGACGATACAGCCTGTCTCAAAATCACCCTTTGAGGTTTCCACAACAAAACCATTTTCCTGTTTTCGGATGTTCTTTACTTCTGTGTCAAATTTAAATTCCACGCCATTGTTATATGCGTTCTCTGCCATTGCAATGTTCAGCTCAAAGGGACAGACAATTCCGGCTGTCGGTGCATACAGTGCTGCCAGCACCTGATCAGACAGATTCGGCTCCATGGCAAGTGCCTCTTCTCTGTCAAGGATCCTCAGTCCCTCTACTCCGTTTTTCAGTCCTCTTTCACGCAGCTTATGCAGCATGGCAATTCCATTCTCAGTTGTACAGACAGTCAGCGAACCAGTCTGTTTAAAAGGAAAATCCAGTTCCTTCGAAAGCTGTCCCATCATATTGCTGCCCTTCACATTCAGTTCCGCCATAAGGCTTCCCGGTTCTGCATCATAACCGGAATGAGCGATTCCGCTGTTTGCTTTGGAAGTTCCACAGCATACATCCTCTTCTCGCTCCAGAACGCAGATTTTCAGCCGATATCTTGAAAGCTCTCTCGCCGCTGCCGCTCCGGAAACTCCTGCTCCGATAATGATCACATCATACATAGATCTGTTTCTCCTTTCCTGTTTGCGGATCTTCTGAACTGTCCCCGGCTTTCTCTGCGCCGGAAACAGCAGAATATCCGTTGCAACACAAGCATTGCCGTCCGCAGGTAAATATTCTGCGAGGAGTACTGCTTACGAACAGCAATCTTTCAAGCGAATATGCCATTATTTTTATGCCGTAACCCTTGTAACCCTTGTAATCCTTTTGAAACATTAACATTTGTGCATAAAAATAGCCGGCATAAAAACACACTTATCCATGTGTCTTCATGCCGGTCTCTGTTCTCAATGGCATTCTCTGTATTCAGCAAGCTGAATCAGATTCCTTCTTCACTTTGTATTCATTGTATCAGACTATTCTTCATATTTCAAGTGCATTTTTCGTAAAATACATCGTTTTTTCTTTAACATGCTCTTAACTTCACCAAAAGCCTGATAAATTTCATTGTATTCCCGATCATATTTCCTCCACAGAAATAACTCCTTCCTGCTGTCTTACCTCACGAAATACAGTATGGCGTGCTTTCCATTTGGCAGCCTCCATTGTTGCCTGGATCACCACACTCTGTGTTTTGGATCTCTTTTTGATGATAACTACGTTGGAAATCAGGATGTCCTCTTCCCGAAGCTTCTTTATGACCATACTCATCTTATCTTCATTTTCAAACTCCATATATACGTCATAAGTATTGGAATGCTCTTCCACATAAACCTCTATATATTTCGCATATTTGAACACCAGAATAAGCCCCAGCGTGGTAAAGATCGCACCGCTGTAAAAGCCGATCCCCACAGCAAGTCCGATGCACGCGGAGGTCCAAAGACTGGCTGCTGTCGTAAGACCGGATACATGTCTCTGTCCGGTCACGATGATGGTTCCTACTCCGAGAAAACCGATTCCGCTGACAACCTGTGCGCCAAGTCGTGCAGTATCTCCGATTCCTGCCCCATTAGAATATACATGGATAAAATCGCCCGTCATCATAACCAGAGTTGCCCCCATACAGACGATCATATGTGTTTTTACACCTGCCACACGCTTCTTCATTCCACGGTCAATACCGATCAGACATCCAAGAAACATCGCAAGAATCAGCCGAAACAGCGTCGATCCCATATTTAAAGTGTGCAAATAATCCGATATTGCATTACATGCTCCGAGAATTCCGCCCATAAATTTGCTCCTTTCCTGTTGTAACATTATTTTCTGCCGGTGATAACGCCAATCGCGCATCCTTCCATTTTGCCCTGCACGAGCGCACAGGCCGCACTACCTCCACCTGAAAGCTGTCTAGTCAGCCGGACTCGCTCCGTCCGTCTCACTACGCAGTTTTTCATATGACCCTGTGCCCCGGATATATTCCCCGTAGTCTCACAGCATGTAAAACAGCAGGGATACCGGCGCCCGGCGGCGGTATCCCTATCTGTTGCTCTATCTACTGATCAGAGGGCATTCTGATCATTTAATAGATTCGTTATAGTTCTCGATTGCTTTGTTTACAGAAGCTGCAAGCTGATCAACACCTTCCTGTGTTGTGATCTTGCCTTCGTATACCTGAGGCATAAGCTCATTAAATGTAAGACGGGCTTCTGTCTGTACACCGGAGAGAACACCTGCTGTATTTGCATTTACAGGAGAATCTTTCAGCTGGTTGATAGCTGTCTCAAAGTTCGGGTTCTCTTTGAGGTAAGCTTTCATATCATCTGTCTCATAAGCTTTCTCGTTGATCGCAAAGTATCCTGTACCCATGGACCATTTAGCCTGTACATCCGGAGTTGTGATGTACTCGATGAATTTCCAAGCTGCATCTTCATTTGCTTCGTTTCCTGTATCTGTAAGCCACAGAGAACCACCACCGATGATAACGCCGCCTTCATCATTCTTCTCGATTCTCGGAAGATATCCTGTACCAACTTCGAACGGAGAAGAATCAACTGCATTTTTCAGGATAGCGGTAGACTCGATGATCATGCCAACCTGTCCGGAGAAGAATGCTGTCTGGGTATCTGCTGTTGTTGTTCCGTAATCTTCAAAATATCCGGAATCATACAGTTTTTTCCACATGTCAAATACTTTCAGGCCACCACCGTTGGAGTCAAAATCAACAGCTGTAACTGCCTCTGTACGTCCATTGTCATTATTTCCATATGTTAAGCCAAGTCCTGCAAGCTGCTGTTCAAAAAACCATCCGTAAATAGCCTGTGAATAACCAACCGGAGCTGCTCCGCTCTCTACGATTTTCTTGGAGTCTTCAAGAACCTCATCGTAAGTTGTTGGCGGTGTCTCAGGATCAAGACCTGCTGCTTCAAATACATCTTTGTTATAATACAGCATAGGTGTGGATACGTTGAATGGCATTGCATACTGTTTGCCATCTACAGTATAGTAGCTGCTGATAACGTCCATAACGGAACTCTTGTCATAACCTGTGGATTCGAATTTGTCCTCTACCGGGATGACAGAACCACTGTCATACATGAATTTTGTTCCAACATCATACATCTGGCAGACATCCGGAAGACCAGAATCACTCTGCATAGCTGCTTTCAGTTTTGTGATGGTGTCATCATAAGTTCCCTGATACTCAGCTTTAATTTCAATCTCATCCTGAGATGCGTTGAAATCATCTACGATCTGCTGAAGCACTTCACCGTTTGTACCACCCATTGCATGCCAGAATGTGATGGTAGTTTTGTCAGCTGCACTTACTGAGCACGGAGCTGCGAGAGATGCTGCCATGATTCCTCCTAAAAGAATCGCCATCCATTTTTTGTTTTTCATATAGAAACCCTCCTTTTATATTGGTCCGGCCTGCCCCAATACAGTCCGGATAAATTAACGTTTTTACTACTTGCTCTTATGTAATTGGATCAACCCTTAACGGCACCAGCTGTCAGACCACTAATCATCTGTTTCTGACCAATGATGAATACAAGGATTGAAGGAATCAGGATGACCATGGCACCAGCCATAACCGGTCGGAAGTCTGTTGCCTCAGCACCCTGGAGCATACCAAGACCGATCTGAACAGTTCTCATATTTACACTGTCTGTTACAAGCAGTGGCCACAGATAGTAGTTCCAGCTCTGAAGGAATACATAAATGATCAGAGCACCAAGTGATGGTTTGATAAGTGGAACACCGATGGTATATAAGAATTTAAAGTTTGTACATCCATCAATTTCAGCTGCCTCATGGATCTCCTTCGGCAGTGTCAGGAATGCCTGACGCATGTTAAATACCGCAAAAGCTGCCGCTGCATTCGGAAGGATCAGAGCTGCGTATGTATTACGGATACCCCAGTCAGCGATTGTCAGGTAGTTTGCGATGATGATCGCCTGGCTCGGGATCATCATGGTTGCCAGCATGATATAGAACAGGACTTTTTTGCCCTTGAACTCCATCATAGCGAAAGCATAGGCTGCAAGAGCGCCTGTAACAACCTGAGCAAATGTGATGACACCGGATACGATCAGCGAGTTCTTAATGAAAGTAAAGAACGGTGCCAGCTGGAATGCTCTTGTGTAGTTCTCGATGGTCAGATGAGACGGCCAGAACTTTCCACCATAGATCTCTTTCAGATCCATCATACTAACATTGAAACAGTAGATAACAGGAACGATAATAATAATCGCAAAAATTATATTCAGCGCATACATCGCCACTTTTACATATGGTTTTTCTTTCATCAGTAGGTCACCTTCTTTTCCAGTCTAAACTGCAGTGCAGTCAGGATAATCAAAATAACGAACAGAACTACGGATTCTGCACAGGCCACACCGAAACGGCTGTTGATAAATGCCTCCTGGTAAATCTCATACACGATAACGTTGGTACTCTCTGCCGGTCCGCCCTGCGTCATCATCTTAAACTCTGCGTATGCCTGTACGGAGTTGATAACATTGATGATAAGAAGGAAGAACAGTGTCGGAGAGATTGACGGGATCGTTACATGGCGGTGCTTCTGGAAGAAGTTCGCACCATCCAGTGCAACGCTCTCATAAAGTTCAGACGGTACACTCTGGATCGCTGCGGTAAGGTAAATGAAGTTCATACCGATCGCCATCCATACACTAACGATCGTTACCGCGATCAGTGCATATCTCTTATCTGTCAGCCATCCGATATGAGTTCCAAGAGCCTTGTTCAGGATACCAAGAGAACTGTGGAAAATGAACATGAACACTACAGATGCCGCTGCTGCGGAAATAGCCATTGGAAGTGCATATACAGTACGGAAAAATCCCTTTGCCCTGATCTTCTCTGTACTGATGATCGCCAGTATAAAACCGAGCACAATAGAAAGGATAACTCGCATAACAGAGAATTTCAGTGTTGTCACCAAACTGTTAAGGAACGTTCCATCTGTAAAAATATTCGTATAGTTGTCTAGCCCTACATACTGTGCCACCTGACCAAGAGGTGTGGTTCTGGCAAAACTTAACTGAATCGTCTTAACAAACGGCCAGAATACAAACAGTATAAAAAGGATCATTACAGGAATCAGATAGAGATATGGCTCTACTGTCCTGAAAAAAGATTTCTTACTTTTCATTGTATATCACCTGCTTTTCATAAATTTGTGTACTTCTGATCAGTCCTGTTATTACGGTCCCCCATATCTGCAACAGTTCTGATCACGTTGCCCTTTACACATCCTGCCGGAAAATACTTCCGTTATATCTTCCGGGCTTTACCCCAATGTATCATATCAAAATGCCCTCCTGCTACCCTCCTCTGCATTCATGTATTGTTATATTTACCAACTTTTAACCAAATGATAACACATGTTTTACATATAATCAACAGTTAAATTTGATTTTTTCAATATTTTTTCATTAACTTTTGATAATTATTTTCATTGTATAGTGCATCATTTTATATATTTTGCACAATAGCAAGCGCTTTAACAAGGCAATCTGATACGATCACCTTCTTCTCAAAAGCCAATAAAAAAAGCGACAGAAATAACACATCTTTCGATGTATTCCTTCTGCCGTTCTCTCTTCTCAATGGCACTGTCTGTTTTATACATTTCAGACACTCTCTTTACTTGTTGTGATGCATTATACCGTAATTTTCACTATATTTCAAGAGTTTATCTGCATTTTTTATGTCATTTTCAATAAATATTTTTTTAACAAACAGGCCTTTTCAATATTTTCGGATTTTATGCGGATCATCCGGTATCTACGCTTTTCTTTTTCTGAACCATGAGATCAGGTACAGAATGACACCAAAAGTTATCAAAAAAGGTGCAACAGCTACCAAAACTGTTGTCAAAAGTATCACGATCACTACAGCAACTGCGATCACAATTGCTTTTCCATACCAGGTACTGAGATCCAGTTTGTAACTTCTTGTCCTGCCGGTCGTACTTCCGGCACTGCTGTCTGCATAATCATCTGCTCCATAACTTTCTTCTGTATACCCGGACTCATCATAAACCTCTGTTCCGTCATCGGTATCAATAAGAGTCCTTGCGATCAGCCTTGGATCGCCAAGTTCTGCAAGTACCTCCTCCTCGCTCCGTCCATTATGGACCTGAGACTGGATATAATCCTCATAATAACGCACATGTGCCGCAGCTTTTCCCTGTGACATCTGACCGGACAGCTGACTTCTCAAAATCTCCAGAAATTCTCTTCTGCTCATATATATGATCAAACCTCTCTTTTATTTTCCCCATTATATCATGACTGGCAAAATCAAATCAGAAACAAACCATAAAATTTTTATTAAAAAAGTCCGGATGTTTCAGCGGCAAAAGCCGCAAACTCCGGACTTTTTATAAATTCAGCAGATCTTCCGATATTTATCACAAGTTACTCAACGTGAACGGCTCCAGTGCTTCTGATATTCATAGGATAAACATTCTCACGTCCTACATACTGTGCCATATACTCCACATATTCCTCTGCATTCTCAATTGGAAGGACACACATGATAACACCTGCAAAACCACCGCCATGAACTCTGCAGATACCTGCTCCGATCTTATTCAGGAACAGCTTGGTAAGCGCCAGGCTGAGTGTGATCTTCTGTTCCTTACAGTTCTGCAGGGAATAACAGTTCTGCAGCCACTCCCAGGAAGAATTGCCAGACTCCTCAAGGAGACGAAGGAATCCCTCACCATCTTTATTCTCAACAGCCTTCACTGCATCTGCAACACGTCTGTTCTCTTCATAAAAATGCATCGCACGAAGAACCGCACGGTCATTCGGGATATCTTTAACATGAGCAAGAAGATTCTCCATATTGGACTCGCAGAGAAGCTCCACACCCATAGCCTTTGCAGCCTCTCGCATCTCCATAGGAATAGAAGAATACTCCTCACTGAGATCTGCATGACCCTTTCCGGTATTTACGATCACAAGTCTGCATCCCATATCCTCAAAGGAAAAGGCGATCTTCTCGCAGCTGATATTCTCCTTATCAGAGAAATCCAGCAGAATCGGGCCGCCGGCAGCGCATGCCATCTGATCCATCAGACCGGAAGCTTTTTTCCAGTAAACATTCTCCGCATACTGGCCGGCCCTCGCATACTCGCCGTACTCCAGTTTTCCTTCGTTGAAGAAGTAGTTGGTAATTGCGCATACCAGCATCTCAAAAGATGCAGAAGAGCTTACACCGGCAGCTGCAATAACCTTTGTGGAAACATAAGCATCAAAACCACCTGTCGCATAGCCTTTCTTCTTCATATATTCCATGATACCTGCGACAAGAGCATCGGTACCTTTTGTATAAGTTTCTGTGCTGAGTTTGTCAAGGTCTACAACTACTTCCTGTCTGTAACCTTCACTGATCATATGGATCACATTAGTTCCGTTTGGATAAGCTGCACCGATAGTATCCAGATCAATACTTGCGGCAATGATCTGTCCGCCGTTATGGTCAACATGGTTGCCAATGATCTCTGTACGTCCCGGAGCAGTAAAAAACTCAGCCTTGTCGTGATGATATTTCTTCTCGAAATTCACTGCAAGGTTTGTATAACGAGCACTGCTCTCCTCTGTCTCACCATAGATTTTTTTCAGCACTTCTGCTGCTGGAATTTTGATCGTTCCCATTTTCGTATCCTCCTGTTTTTCATGTTGATCCGGGCTTTTTCTGGTATTGTTCTTCCTGCTGCACGGTTTTCGTATATCCGGCCGCCGCCAGAGCCTTCGCCCCTGATTTCCGGTGATCTGTCCCGTCACGTTTTCTGTACCTTTATTATAACAGCCCTGTCACTTCTGTCCATAAAGATTTTGTGTAAAAACCGTATTATTTTGTGGTCTGCAAGATACTGGCTTTCTTTTTCCCTTTCTGTTAAAATATACCCCGACAGATCTCGTTATCCCAACGGGGGACTGACCGGATCCCGGCATTTTTATGAAAGGAGGCCACATCTATGCAGATCATCACAAATAACGCGGGAAAAGAACTGAAGAAGCACGGTGACAGCGCTTTTCCGTTTCTGGTAAGCTACGAACGGCTTTCCGGTTACGAAACCGGCTCCTTTCTCTGGCACTGGCATCCGGAGATCGAACTTACTTATATCCATAAAGGCGAAATGCTTTATAAAGTCAATCAGAACACCTTTCACCTGAAAGAGGGGCAGGTGCTTTTCGGCAATGCCAACGCCCTTCACGCCGGTTACATGTACCATAATCAGGACTGTCAGTATATCCCTGTCACCTTTGATCCCAAACTGATCTATGGTTTCCCCGGAAGTATCCTCTTCCAGAAATACACAGAACCGATCCTGCGGAGTTTTTCTCTCTCTGCAGTTCCTCTGGATCTTTCCATGAAATGGCATCAGGATGCCGTGGAAGATATCCGGCAGATCATTGCCCTTGACAGCCAGCGAAAACCGATGTATGAATTTGAGATCATTGCCCGACTGCAGCACTTCTGGAAGCTTCTGTGCGCCAAAACACTGTCCCAGGCTTCCGCCCCTTCCGGACAGGATGAAGAAAATTACCGCCGCATCCGCCGCATCATGTCCTATATTGCAGAACACTATTCCGAAAAGATCCAGCTGGAGGATATTGCGGAACTCATCCACCTGAGCCCCAGCGAGTGCAGCCGGCTTTTCAAAAAGTGTATGAATATTACTCTTTTCGGATACATTCAGGAATATCGCATTGAACGCAGCCTGGAATACCTGGAAGATTCTTCCTGTTCCATAACGGAAGCCGGATTACTGTCCGGTTTTTCGGACTCTAATTATTACACCAAAGTATTTACAAAGATCAAAGGATGTACTCCAAGACAATACAGAAAAAAACAGCTGCGCTGATCCCCGCTCGCCTTCACAAAGCACAAAAAAGATGCTGCTTTTATACCATATCCGTCAAAGCAGCATCTTTTTCCAGTTCTTATATCATTCTGTATATCTCTTTGGCAACGCCATCCTCTTCATTACTGTCCGTTATATGGTACGCAGCCTCTTTCAGATGTTCCGTTGCATTCTTCATTGCGATCCCATACTTTACAGACCGGATCATATCCAGGTCATTGTCCGCATCTCCAAACGCCATCGCTTCTTCCGGGGAAATCTCCAGAAGTTTCAGAAGCTTCAGCAGTGTTTTTCCTTTACCGGCCTCCGCATTTCCGATCTCAAGAAGATGGGAAACGGATGAAGTCACATAAACTCCCGGAATCTTTTCCCGGACTTCCTTTTTCACGGTGTCTAAAGCCTGTGGATCTCCACATACAAAATCAAAACTGTCCACATGTTCTCTGTTTTCTTTCACAAATTTCCGGATGTTTTCCACAGGATGGCGCGTTTTTTTCACATAACCGATGCCAAACGCGGTGGCTCCGTATCTGGCGGGATCTTTCACATGATCGGATGCTGTATACGGAATTCCCTTCACGAACACTTCAATTGTCATATTCTCAGGCATGGAAATCTCAAGAAGCGCATCTACTGCTTCTGCCGGAACCAGACTTTCATAGATCCTGGTCCCTCCGGAACCCGAATACACGGCAGCGCCATTGGAAGTGATCACATATTCCACTCCCGGAAGTGCCATCACTTCCACGGGAACAGCCTCCAGGGCACGCCCGGTGGACGGAACAAAATATATCCCTGCTTCTCTGGCCTTCTCCAGTGCCTTACCTGTTTCCTCTGATATCGACTTGTCATTTCGTAGAAGAGTTCCATCCAGATCGCTTGCGATCAGTTTCACAGCCATAAATCAAAACAGCTCTTTCATAGTTGGATAAAGTTTACGGAATTTCTGATATTTCTCTTCATATTTCGCAACCAGTTCCGGATCCGGTTCTACAGTATCTACAACTTTTACCATTTTTTTGCAGATGGTTTCCACATCCGGATATGCCCCGCATCCTACGGCCGCCAGCATTGCACCACCCATGGACGGGCCTTCCTCGTTCTCAGGTACATCCACTTTCAGATCCATTACATTGGCAATGATCTTTTTCCAGAGAGGACTCTTGGCTCCGCCGCCACAGATCTTGGTCCGTTCAATGTTGATACCAAGGCTTCTCGCTACCTCAAGGGAATCACGAAGGCCAAATGCAACACCTTCCAGAACCGCCTGTGTCATATCTGCTCTTGTGGTATCCATGGACATTCCGAAGAATACGCCTCTTGCATCCGGGTTGTTATGCGGAGATCTTTCTCCCATGAGGTATGGAAGGAAGAATACCTGATTCTCGCCAAGCTTCTGGATCGGTGCCTGTTCTGCCACGAAATCCTTCGTCTTGAGGATCTCCTCAGACCACCATTTGTTACAGGAAGCAGCGCTTAACATGCATCCCATAAGATGATAACTTCCATCTGCATGATCAAAAGAATGAAGGGCATTATTCTCATCCACACCGAACTCTTTGCTGGAAATAAAGATCGTGCCGGATGTTCCAAGGGAAATATTACACTGTCCGTTACCAACAGTTCCTGTTCCGACAGCAGCTGCTGCATTGTCGCCCGCACCAGCTACGACTTTCACATCTTCAGAGAAACCAAGCTCTTTTGCCACTTCCGGTTTCAGAGTGCCAACTACCTGCCAACTTTCATACAGCTTCGGAAGCTGTTCCTCTGTGATATGGCAGATCTCAAGCATTTCTTTTGACCAGCAGCGGTTTTTCACATCCAGAAGAAGCATACCGGAAGCATCCGATACATCTGTGCAGAAAGATCCGCTTAAACGATATGCAAGATAATCTTTTGGAAGCATGATCTTTACAACTTTTTTGAAATTCTCAGGCTCATTTTTCTGCATCCAGAGGATCTTCGGTACAGTAAATCCTGCAAAAGCGATGTTTGCAGTGTACTGGGAAAGTTTATCTTTTCCGATCACAGTATTCAGATATTCTGTTTCCTCACCGGTACGGCCGTCGTTCCAGAGGATCGCCGGGCGGATCACGTTGTCGTCTTTGTCCAGAGTTACCAGACCATGCATCTGACCGCCAAAACCGATTCCAGCTACTTCCCTGCGGTCAATTCCCTCTGTAAGCTCTTTGATTCCTTCCATACTCTCCGTGAACCAGTCTTCCGGATTCTGCTCAGACCAGCCCGGATGTGGAAAAAACAGTGGATATTCTTTGGATACGATGTTGCAGATCTTTCCGGATTCTTCCATAAGAAGAAGTTTTACAGCTGAAGTTCCAAGATCAACGCCAATATAATACATAGTAATTTTTCCTCCTGTAAATACAGAAACCGCGACTCTCAGTTCGCAGCGTCTGCACGCCTGAGAGTTCGCGGTTTCCGAATTATAGTCAAGCGGATATTCGCAATCCACTTCGCTACTTGATTTGGTTAATTTTATGTTTTACTGAATTATTTCCATGGATTCTCTGTAGGATATCTTACACCTGCCGGCTGATTATAACCGATTTCCTCAACCGGTACACCAATATATTTGAATACTTCGAAGAGAGCTTTTCCATGATGTCCGAATGCTACTGCGCCGTGATGCGGGAAGCCTCCCTCGATCAGCACGTGACGGTAGAAACGTCCCATCTCCGGAATTGCAAATACTCCGATTGCTCCAAAGGAACGTGTTGCAACAGGAAGAACCTCTCCATGTGCGATATAAGCACGAAGCTTGTTATCCGCAGTGCTCTGCAGACGATAGAATGTGATATCTCCTGGTTTGATATCTCCCTCAAGTGTTCCGTTTGTAACCTCGATCGGAAGAGATCTTGCCATGATCATCTGATATTTCATCTCACAGAAAGCAAGCTTGCTGGATGCGGTATTTCCACAGTGGAATCCCATGAAAGTATCCTGAAGTGTATAGTCAAATTTTCCTTCGATGGACTCTTTGTACATATCCTTCGGTACGGAGTTGTTGATATCAAGGAGTGTAACAATATCATCACTTACAACCTGTCCGATGAACTCACTTAAGGTTCCGTAGATATCAACCTCACAGGATACCGGAATGCCCTGTGCTGTCAGGCGGCTATTTACATAACATGGAACAAATCCGAACTGTGTCTGGAATGCCGGCCAGCATTTTCCTGTCAGTGTTACATATTTACGATATCCTTTGTGATCTCTTACCCAGTCTTTCAGAGTCAGTTCATACTGTGCAAGTTTCGGAAGGATCTCCGGTTTCTTGTTTCCTGCACCAAGCTCTTCTTCCATCTCTTTTACGATCTCAGGGATTCTCTCATCCCCTGCATGATTATTGAACGCCTCAAAAAGATCCAGTTCAGAGTTCTCTTCAATCTCAACTCCAAGATTATAAAGCTGTTTGATCGGTGCGTTGCATGCAAGGAAGTTTGTAGGACGTGGTCCGAAGCTGATGATCTTCAGGTTGCTTAATCCCTCGATAGCTCTTGCGATCGGAAGGAAATCGTGGATCATATCTGCACAGTCCTCTGCATCACCTACCGGATACTCCGGAATATATGCTTTTACGTTACGAAGCTGCAGGTTGTAGCTTGCGTTCAGCATACCGCAGTAAGCATCTCCACGTCCCTGGCAAAGATTATCCTGTGTTTCCTCTGCTGCTGCGATGAACATCTTCGGTCCTTCGAAATGTTTTGCAAGAAGTGTCTCGGAAATCTCCGGTCCGAAGTTTCCAAGATATACGCAAAGTGCATTACATCCTGCTTTTTTGATATCTTCAAGAGCCTGGACCATATGGATCTCACTCTCTACGATACAGACCGGACACTCATAGATATCTTTTGCATCGTATTTCTTTGTGTAAGCATCTACAAGAGCTTTTCTTCTGTTTACGGAAAGGCTTTCCGGGAAACAATCTCTGCTGACTGCAACGATTCCGACTTTAACTTCTGGCATGTTGTTCATAATCTTCATTCTCCTTTTTTATATCCGGCAGATCTCCACCGGCAATATCATTGAGCATTTTTATATCGGGCAGATATTTTCAATCCATATCCGCTGCACTGCATTTTCCTGAGGGATCTTCAGTCGATGGTGATATTCTCACCTTTCAGGCCATTGAACGCACCCTCGATCTTCGCATCTTCATGAGCGATGAGCCATTTATTCTTGGCTGTCATCAGACCGTCCTCGCCGTCTTTTGGCATCGGGAAATCAATCTCTGTGTTGGTTCCTCTTGGAAGAACAACTACACACTGAAATCCACTCTCATTTACATGACATGGTGCATAATGAAGCGTTGTGGCGTAAACTTCGATCCCGGTTCCTGCCGGTACAAGAAATGCCTCGATCTTAGAGGTATCATATGTAAAATCCGGTTCCACATCCTGCTGATGTCCGATAAGAAGCACCAGATCTGTCACTGCCACATTGATCTCGGAATTTCGGTGATACTCTACAGCATTCAGTTTTTTGTTATGACCGTTGCAGTATCCGATCTCGACAGGTAAGCCTCCAAAAGCTCTGTTTCTGAGATCCTTCTCCACCTCAAGAGCTTCCAGTTCCTCCACAGACGGAACATATACCACATCTTCCGGAACCGGTGTGTGTTTCATTTCTTTCAGAAGCGCACTGAAATTGTATCCTTCCAGAACTTTTCCATATTTACGGAAAGCCGGATCTGTTACTTTCTGAATTTTCACGTTTTTAGCCTCCTTATAGAGTTACTGTTTCGTTTTGAACTGAAAAAAGCATACCATATCGTGGTATGCTTTTCGCCGTTTTTCTTGTCTCATTCATAGCACTTTTTTGACATTTTAATGGATCTGACGTTCCACCTTTCCGGGCAGGATCCCATAGCGCTTTACAAATTCCTTGGAAAAAGCCCTGCTGCTTGCAAATCCATTATCAAGCGCAATGGAACTGATCGTATGATCTGTATTGAGAAGTTCCTTATAAGCGTATGCCATGCGGATATCCTGCAAATATGTCTTAAAATTGACCTTCGCATACTTACGGAACATTCTTGACAGATATGCATCTGAATATCCGAACATGGAAGCAAGTCCGGAAAGTCTGAGATCTTCTTTGTAGTGTTCCCGCATGTAAGTGGTTATTTTTGACAAAGCATCCAGTCTCCGGCTGGTTTTCAGCTCACTTTCCTCCACCTGCGTTTCCCTGTATGTAGAAACCATAAGATAAAGAATTTCATAGAATACTGCCCTGGTGCGGAATTCATAGCCTGTTTCCCGCGACATATATACCCGGTACAATTCCTGGATCAGGGAAACCATCTTCCGGTCAGTCTCTGACGGATCTGCTGCTTCCGTTTGCCCCATTGTCCCAAAATTTAAACGGATATTCCCGCTGTGATTTCTTTCGTGCCCATAACCATACTCATTCCGCCCTGCGTCTGCCCTGCGAAACCGGATAAATCTCTGAGCTGTAAAATAATCTTCAAATTGCTTCAATGGGATCTGAAGTACGATCGTCTCATTACGAAACGGTGCCTGGATAGAATGTACCTCATTGGAATTGATGATCAGAAATTCTCCTGCCTTCAGCGGATATTCCACCTCATCAATATAGAAAGAAAGACTCCCCTCCATTACCGTAAAAATCTCTATGGACGTGTGCCAGTGTTTTTCTCTGACATAATTTCCGTTTCTGCCTTCAAAAAGAAAAAGTTTAAACGGAAGTCCCTCATTGGGAATGATCAGTTCATGCTGAAACTCCATACCCATCCCCCTTTTCTTTTTTTCGTTGAGCTGTCTGTACATGGCGGACAAGGCTTCCGTAAAAAGCTGCCAGGATCTGCTGGAATAAAGTACCGATCATAACGGGGAACAGTACTTCCGCCGGAAAATACGCCCCCGCGATCACTGCTCCCGCACTGATGTTACGCATACCGGGACCATAGATCATGGAAACTGTGGACTGCTTATTCTGCTTTGTAAAAATAGCAATAAGCCAGCCGATCGCATATCCGCCAGCTGCCAATACAAGGATCGTCACTGCCACTTCCAGTCTTTCTCCATTCAGGTGTTTCATATATGGTGAAACCTTGGATGAATTGGAAGTCACCACAAAGATCAGACACATTTTTGAAAAAGGTGCCAGTTTTTTCGGCCAGGTCTCCATGACTTTTCCATGGCTGACTTCATTGAGGCACATGGCAAGTACCGCCGGAAGTGCGATCATAAATACCAGTTCCTTCATCATACCCATCGTATCCATTTTCACACTGGAGCCTACCAGGATTTTCAATGCAGCAGGTATGAGAAAAGGTGCCAGTATCGTGTCGATAACCACCAGCGAAAGAGAAAGGGGACTGTTACCATTATAAATCGATACCCACATCAGACTGATCACAGCCGTCGGCACGGAAAACTCCAGCACCATTCCTGTGATATAATTGGCATTTCCGGGGAACAGCAGATGTCCGATCCCGCAGGCAATCACAGGTACCAGCACATGAAGGACAAAAAGCATCAGGATCAGAGGAAGCGGTCGTTTAAACACATCCGCAACATCCCGAAACCTGGATTTCAACGCTCCAATAAAAGTCATAAACGCAAACGCATACGTTACATACGGAACACCATGCTTCGCAATATCCGGAAAGAGTACTCCCATAAGGAGACACACCGGTGTCACAAAAGCCATCCATTTCTCTATAAAACTGTTAAATTTTTCCAGCATACTACACCTCTTTACCTTTTACGCTTTCTTTGATTTCTTTCAGTGTAGCATAAATTCATTACAACGCAAGAAAAATATAAATTTATAAATACTGGACATGTAGAACAGATATGGTACAATAAGAAAAAATTTTGTTACCGGTAGTTTTACGACATAAGTTAGGAGTACAACATTCATGAAAAAACAAAACCGATACCTTTGCATTTATTCTTTTTCTATCACTTTTCTGCTGATGCTGATTTTATTCTGGCATTATGGATACGCACCTTTCGGTGGAAATTCCATGGCTTCCCACGATGCCAGTGTCCAATATCTGGATTTCTATTCCTATTTCAAGGATGTTCTCTCGGGAAAAAACAATATCACCTACACCTTCAGCAAAACTCTGGGCGGCAATAATATCGGCGTTTTCAGTTACTATCTGACCTCTCCGTTCATGCTGCTCTGTGTATTTTTCAAAAAGACACAGCTTCATGCTTTTTTTGATGTACTTGTAATGCTGAAGCTTTCCACAGCTTCCTTTACTTTTTGCTGGTTTCTGACCGGCCGTTTTCACAAACATTTTTCCGCCGGCAATACTTCCATAAAAAATTTTTCCATGGTAATTCTTTCTGTCAGTTACGGTCTCTGTCAATATTCTATTGCACAAAGCTGTAATCTGATGTGGCTGGATGGCGTTTATATGCTTCCACTGATCCTTCTTGGCGTATACCATATGGTCTGCGAAAAAACAGCATGGAAACTGGCAGTTCCAGTGGCCCTGTCCATTCTTTTCAACTGGTACACCGGAGGTATCAACTGCCTCTTCTCCGGGATCTGGCTTTTTCTGGAACTATGCCTTTATGCAACATCCCTGCCGTTTTCCAAAAAAGTATTGAAAAGCTGTCTAAAGTCCATATTGTACTATATATTTTCCATGTTTTCCGGTGTTCTGTGCAGCTGTATTCTCTTTCTGCCTACAATATCTGCCATGCGCAATTCCAACCGCGGACAACTGGATCTTTACTGCCTTAAAAATTTCAGTTTTACCGGAAATATCCTTACCGCGTTATCCAATTATGTTTTTGGCTCCACAAGCGTTTATGGCTGCGTCTCCCTTTTCTGCGGAACTTTTGCCATCCTCGGTCTGATCGCTCTGTTTCTGTCGAAAAAAATATCCCGAAAACAGAAACTGATCTTTGGATGTTTTACTTTTCTTTCCATCCTTCTGATCTACTGGTTTCCTTTTTATACTGTCTTTTCACTGTTTAAAAATGTCAGCAGTTACTGGTACCGCTATTCTTATATAAATATTTTCGGCATTCTCTTTGTGGCCGCTGTTTTCTACCTTACAGTCCTGGAACAGGAAAATACCTGTATTCTGGTAAAAAGCAGTCTTATTTTTGCACTTTTGATGTTTTTACTTCGCTGCAGGCTTACAGACAGAAAATCACTTCAGGAAACCGCACTCATCATACTGGCGGCTTTACTTACCGGAGTTGTTTTTTCTTTGCTTCTGCTATCCTGCAGACAGCGGCACAGACTTTACAAGCAGCTCTCATTTCTTGCGGCTGTGGCTCTTTTTCTGGGTCAGACCGCTTATAATACCCAGCTCCTGATGAACACTTATCACGTTTCCGATGATGCAAAGTACCGTTCTTATTCCATGAATACCCGAAACCTCATTGATACTATCCGAAAAAAAGATTCCGGAATTTACCGGATTTCCCAGACAACCTCCCGAAAAATGCTGAAAAGCCTTACCACTGCCAATTATGATGAAGCTTTTGGATTCAATTACCGTTCTATCGCAGGTTATACTTCTTCCCCGGATGACAACCAACGAGATTTTCTGGAGCATCTGGGTTATCGCAAATGTGGAGAAAACATGAACATTACCAATGCTTCCATCATTGGTGCGGATTCTCTTCTTGGCGTAAAATATATTTTATCCCCTTATCGGATCAACGGACTGCAGAAAATTTCTTCCATAAAAAGCAAAGGTAGAAAAAAGGCATATAGGAATCCCTATGCGCTTCCTTTTGCCCTGATCTATCCAGATCACCATCCTGATCTTACAGAGAAAAAAACAAATACAGACCCGGAAAATCCGTTTGAATATCAGAATTATCTTTACAGCATTTTATACGGACAGGATATCTCCATCTACGAACCTCTTCATTACAGAAGAACTTCCATAGGCAATTCCCAAAAAGGTACTCCTCAGATCTACTCTGTTGATCTGAAACAGGGGAATTATGCTTTCTATGGAAACATTCCCTGGGATACAGTTATGGACCGGGCCATGCTCACTGTAAACAAAACCTATACCACCCGGTATTCCTGGTGGCTTGCTCCCTCTTTGTTTTACATTCCTTCCAGGCAAAATGCGCGGACTGCATCCGTATCCATCAAGTCTGCTGAAGGTTACAGCATACACCCTGATGGTGAACAGTTTTACGGTCTGAATCTGGATACCCTTTCCCGTATTACCCGCAAAATTTCTTCCGGTCAGCCAGATAAACTCTCTGTAAAAAATGGCTATATCCGCGCCGTATGTCATAATGTTACGGACGATCACCATTCCCTGTATCTTTCTGTTCCCTATGACCGGGGATGGCAGATTTACATAAACGGAAAAAAGACCTCTTATAATCTCATTGATAACTGCCTGTACTCTCTTCCACTGAAAAAGGGAGACAATACCATCGAAATGAGGTATGTATGTCCTATGCTTCGTGTTGGAGCTGTAATTTCCATTTTGGGAATTCTGTTGACAATTACCATGACTTTGATAGAAAATAAGAAACGGAGGTTAGAAAAATGATTTCTTTGATTATACCATGTTTTAACGAAGAAGAATCCCTTCCGCTTTTTTACCCGGAAGCGACTTCTGTTCTTCAGAAAATGAACTGCGATTATGAACTTATTTTTGTGAATGACGGTTCCAGAGACAGAACCCTTGCGATTTTAAAAGAACTTTCAGAAAAAGATCCTCATGTGATCTATCTTTCTTTTTCCAGAAACTTCGGAAAGGAAGCAGCCATGTATGCAGGCTTCTGCAATGCCCGTGGTGATTACGTTGCGGTCATGGACGCTGACCTGCAGGATCCGCCATCGCTCCTTCCGGAAATGCTGGAGAAACTGGAATCCGGAGAATATGACAGCGTTGCCACCAGGCGTGTCAGCCGCGATGGCGAACCACCCATTCGAAGTTTTTTTGCCCGGAAATTCTATCAGCTTATTAACAAGATCTCTGATGCGGATATCGTGGACGGTGCCAGAGATTTCCGTCTGATGAAGCGCAGTATGGTAGATGCCATCGTCTCCATGAGCGAATATAACCGTTTTTCCAAGGGAATCTTCGGATGGATCGGTTTCAAAACCCTCTGGCTCCCGTACAAAAATATCGAACGTGTTGCCGGCGAGACCAAATGGAATTTCTGGAAGCTGTTTAAATATGCCATCAGTGGGATTATTAATTTCTCACAGGCACCGCTGACCATTGCTTCCTGGTTCGGAACCAGCATGACTGGTGTTTCCTTCCTGGCTCTGATCGTTATCGTACTGCGTAAGCTGATATTTGATGATCCGGTTGACGGATGGGCCTCCATCATCTGCGTGATCATTTTCATCGGCGGACTGCAGCTTTTCTGTCTTGGCATTATGGGACAGTACATAGCAAAAACCTATATGGAAGTTAAAAACCGTCCACATTACATCATTGCAGAGTCCAATAAAAAGGACTTTTCTCCTATACGCTGATCTTTGGATCTTTACTCTGTCGGCAGCTCTACCACCTGATATTCGTGGTTCAGCGCCGGCAGGATTTTTTCTTTTACATCACTGGTTTTCATTAACAGAGTGGATGTATTGATACACGGATGGCATCCGAAGTATTCCTCATCCAGAACTTCCCTGTCGATCACCAGGTGCATTCTTTTTTCCCTGTCAAAGATCAGTCCCATAAGACTTAATGACCCCGGTGTAATGTTGAGATATTCCTCCATCTGCTCTCCATCTGCAAAAGAAAGTCTGGCTGTTCCGATCTGTTTGGACAGGAATTTCGTTTTAAACGGCTTCTCCCCCGGCATCAGCAAAAGATAAAAATCCGTTTTCTGACGGTTGCACAAAAACAGATTTTTGCATATTTTCGCTTCCAGAAGATGATCCACTTCCTCACAGGCTTCCATAGTCATCAACGCCTCATGATCTACCCTCTTATATTCAATTCCCAGACTGTCCAGAAAATCGTACACTGCGATTTCTTTCTCCAGGCGTCCTTCCGTATTTTCCGGTCTTCCCGTATAGATGGTTTTGTCAATTCTTGGTTCTTCCATGTTTTCCGTTTTCTCCTGATCTTTCATTTCACACCTTTGTTTCATCCTTATTTTACAAGCATCTGTCCGGCAAAAACAGCCAGCACGCCAAAAACTGCACTTAAAATCACATAAAGAAGCGCCAGGCCAATCTGACCTTTTTCCATCATAATCCCTGTCTCATATGCAAAAGTAGAAAATGTGGTAAACCCGCCACAGATTCCCACTTTTAGAAACAGTACGAGTCCTGGATCCAGAGACGTATTTTTTGCCGCGGCTGCAGCAACAATCCCAATTACAAATGCGCCTGTTACATTTATGATCAATGTTTTTACCGGAAATCCCTGACTGTTTTCCACTGGCAGTAATCCCAGAAGATATCTGCACACAGAACCTATAAAGCCTCCCATTCCCACAAATAAACAGTTTATCATTGTCTTTTCCTCCCACCTGATTATATCAGTCCGGAAAAATATCCGCAACCTTACCGTAATTGCTTTCTGCCCGGTGTTTTCCCTTTGCATTCCCACCGGTTCATGATATACTGAATCTATCTCTGTCTGTCCTGTCAGATTGCAGGGCAAACATATTTATTTTGAAAGGAATCATCATGAAACGTATTAAAAACATCGATCTGCTCCGGGCAGGAGCGATCCTCTACATTATGCTGTACCACTGCTATGTTCTGTCCGGGCAGCCGTGGCAGGCACATACAGCCATTCACACGATCCTGACACTTGGAGGCGAAGTGGGCGTGACTCTGTTTTTCCTGCTCAGCGGATATGGGATCTATCTTTCCCTCTCTTCTTCGGAAGAAAGAGGCTGTCTCCCTGGCTGGCGGGCTTTTATGAAAAAACGCTGCATCCGTATCATGCCTCAGTATTACGTCTGCGTTACAGTTCTTCTGATTTTTATGTCAACACAGATGTTCAGCAATGAAGGGTTTCGGCATATCCTTGCCTATTACACCTTTACGGAGAATTTTTCCCCGGTGACACACGGTTCCATCAATGGAGCACTGTGGACGATGGGTGTGATCTTTCAGTTTTATCTGATCGCCCCGTTCCTTTATAAAGCCGTCCGGAAAAACTGGCTTGTATCTGCCATTGTGTCCATTCTGTTTACCGTTATCTGCCGGTTTGCAGTTGTCCGGTATCTCCATGCTTCCGGAATTTCCGATACCTCCGTATATTTCGTATATGAGCGTCAGGTATTCACCGCACTGGATAATTTTGTACTGGGCATGGCGGCTGCCGCATTCTGGAAACATGCCGGAAACCGTATACAGGAAAAGCGTCTTACACTTGGACTTCCTGTTTCTCTCGCAAGTACCATACTGATCCTGGCATGGATTTTTTACTATCACAGCCACGGCCTTTACGGAACGGCTCCGACTGGTTATCCGGCTCATTCCATTCTTGCGGTTTTGCTTGGAATACTGCTCGTGGGCTTTTCCATCCTGCCGGAAATGAATTTCGGGATTCTTCGCCCACTGTACTTCGTGGCGCGAAACCAATACGGAATCTACCTGTGGCATATGCCTGTCATTATGATCCTTCAGGCCAATGCTCCATGGTTCAACACCATGAGCCAGCAGCGCTTCTGGCTGTTTTTGCCATGTATGATCGTGATCACCTGCGCATTCGGATATTTTGCAACCCGTTTCATCGACCATCCGGTTGCTTCAAAAAAGAAAGGATAATCACCTATGAAAGACAGAACTGCCGTCAATCACAAGATCCGCAAACATTTCAATGAACTGATCTACAACGTAGCCCGCTACACAGAGGTCGTGCTGTCCATCGTGATCCTTGTCGTGATCGCCCTGGCCGGACTCCGGCTGATCCTTACAACTGCCGGTACCTCCGTCATGGATATGGATACCAGTTTTTTTACCAGTTTCCTGTCACAGGCTCTCTCCCTTGTAGTTGGTGTGGAGTTTGTAAAAATGCTCTGCCGCCATTCCGCCCAGACCGTTGTTGAAGTCCTGCTTTTTGCGACAGCAAGGCAGATGGTTGTGGAACATCTCAATCCGACGCAGACACTGATCGGGATTGTCGGTATCGCCATTCTTTTCGCTATCCGGAAATATCTGATGACAGACAGCGATGATATGACACCGCATCACCCCCAGAAAAAAGACTGTTCTTCTGAAACCAGATGAATCCACGTGAAAAACATTTCTATGATCGGGTAGGAGGTAAATAATTATTTTATTTACCGTCCTCCCACACCACCGTACGTACGGTTCCGTATACGGCGGTTCTTTAGTTTTCACAGACTACTAGATAATAGTCAAGCATGGAGCTGTATCCTAGCTTGGCTATTATTTTCTTTGAAAAGATTTGGTTCAAAACTTTTGCCATTCTCCAATAACCTTTTCTACTACATGCAAGTTCCTTTGCTTTCCAATGTTCCATTCCCAATGCTTTTAACATTCGGTACTTCGTTTTGATTTTCTTCCATTGTTTCCAGTAGACCGCCCTGATTCTACGCCTTGCCCATTCGTCAGTTTCTTTTAGTAGTCCCTTTATATCTGTAATAGGTGTAGCCTAGATATTTGACCTTGCTGATATGAGCCACCTTTGTTTTCTTCCTGTTTACTTTTAGGAAAAGTTTTCCTTCTATAAACGGAATGATATTTTCCAAAGTTCTTTCTGCACTTTTTCTGCTTTTACAGAAAATCATACAGTCGTCTGCATAACGGACAAATCTGTGCCCTCTGCTTTCCAGCTCCTTGTCTAACTCATTAAGCATTATGTTGCTAAGTAACGGACTTAATGGTCCACCTTGTGGCATTCCGACTTCTGTACGCTCAAACTTTCCATTTGCCACAACACCTGCGTTTAGATATTTGTGTATCAATGAAATCACTCTTCCATCTTTGACGGTTCGTGATAATACCTCAATGAGTTTGCTCTGGCATACTGTGTCAAAGAACTTTTCCAAGTCCATATCTACCACATAGACATAGCCATCATTTACATTCTTTTGGCATTGTCTGAGCGCATCATGCGCTCCTCTTTTTGGTCTGAAACCAAAACTATTCTCCGAAAACTGTTCCTCGAAGATTGGCGAGAGTTCCTGTGCAATTGCCTGTTAAACAACTCTGTCAACAACTGTAGGAACTCCTAGTTTTCGGAACTCGCCTTTTGTTTCCTTGGGTATCTCTACCCTGCGAACCGGATTGGGTTTATATTTCCCATTCCTTATCTCCTGGATTAGGGTTTCCTGGTTTTCTCTTAGGTAGGGTAAAAGTTCATCTACCTGCATAACGTCAATTCCACCTTTTGTGTCAATGTATTTGAAAAAGTAATATCAATATCTTCTGAAAATCGATCAATCACATGATGACACTTAGATAGTGAAGTTCCACCTTTAAAAACACATCCAGGCTCAACCTGCGCCAGAAGTTTTAATATCATCGTAACATAATAGTCTTTTTCTACGATTGCTACCGGACGCTTTTGATCAACAGATGCAGCTATGATTACATCTTTAAAAAGTTCTTCATCGTTATGCAAAAACATCATACAACCTCATCTCATATATATATCGATAAATTCTATCCGGATATTGTTTAATATAACAATCTATTTCTGTTTTTTTAATTTGTACATCAACAACATATTTCCTAATACGATCGGACAATATCTTGTCATTTTCATCTGCATACTGATCTATATCTTTCAGAAAATCTAAAAACTGTAATATCCGGTAATTTTCCTTTGTTACCAGAACTCTTGCTTTACGGAGAAGAACTCTTCTTCCATGCAGATTTACCTCCCGTACCCTGGCACTGGCATTATTTGATACAATTTCCACCATATATGGCACCTGTGTAGTAACACCCAGCTGATTTGCAAAAGTATATCCTGAATAATATCCATCAACTCTTCCATTTCGCGATATATATTTATATCTCGCCACAGTATCTGCTCCAAGGGGAACCCCCCTTTTAATCGACTCTCCTTTGGAATATAGTAAACGCCTGTATCAAATCGCCTGATCTTTCCAGAATCGCACAGTATTTTAAACATCTGACGAAGATTTACATTTGAAACTGGAAGACTAACATCCGCAACAAAAATAGGTTCATTCGGCTTATAGTTTGAACACAAATACTCGTATAACATTGTTATCCTCCTTATAACGTATTTTAATTTTAATAGTTATATTTTGTTATCTACATAATAACCTATTTTTATTTATATTGTCAATTTACGTTATCATTATATTTATATGTAATTTTCACTCTTATATTCTTCCTATTACTTATAGCATTTCCGGGTGCCACCAAAAAAGGGGAAGCTCTTCCGGATAAAAAGAGCTTCCCTATATATTTCTTATATTTCACATCCACCTGCAAGAATGCTGAACGGAGTACTTCACAATTATCCATACTTTCTTTCAATTTTGAATCTTTACAATCTTATCTCTTACCTGCTATATAGGTCTCAAAACTGTTCGTAGGTATAATACTGAAAAATTTCTTCCATGACAGCTATCTCCAGATAATATACCCCGCATAGATCAGATACAGGCACACCATGGAAATTCCCTCTTTCCGGCTGATCTTACGCTTCGTTGCGGCATAGATCCACACGATCAGGGAAAATACGATCAATATCACAATATCGATAATGTTCTCCCGGATCAGTGCCACCGGATTGATGGCAGACGCAATTCCAAGGACCATCAGGATATTGAAAATATTGGAACCTACTGCATTTCCCACTGCCATATCCACTTCATTCTTTCTGGCTGCAACCACGGATGTCACAAGCTCCGGAAGGGAGGTTCCGATGGAAACAATGGTAAGTCCCACCAGTGTCTGGCTCATTCCCAGATCAATGGCGATGCGGCTGGCAGCATCTACGGTAAGATCTCCGCCAAAAGCAATGGCAAGCGCGCCTCCAACGATAAAGAGAATACTCTTCGGCCAGGAAAGGATGCCGATTTCTTCTTCCAGTTCTTCAATTCCTTCGATCTCCACATTTTTTCCTGCTGCTCTGGCTTTCATGGCACTTTGGATCATTGCCACAATATAGCCTGCAAAAAATCCCAACAGGATCATTCCATCCAGATGGCCAAGTGTCATTCCGCTCTTATCTCCCACTGCCAGGATTCCAAGCCCCAGAAGGAGGAACGCACAGATCATGGAAAAAGGAATATCTCTCTTAATGGTTTCCTTCTGCACCAGGATCGGGGTCAGAATGGAACAGACTCCAACAACTACCATCAGGTTAAAAATATTGGAACCTACCACGTTACTGACCGCAAGTTCATTGTTATTGACCAGTGACGCAGTGACACTGACTGCCGTTTCCGGAAGAGATGTTCCCATTGCCACGATGGTAAGGCCGATGATGATCGGCGGAACTTTCAGTCGTTTTGCGATACTGGAGCTTCCTTCTACAAAAAAGTCCGCGCCTTTCATCAGAAAAGCAAAACCTATCACAAGAAAGACTAATACAAGGATCAGGGGTGAGCTGTTTACCAGATTTTCCATTTTTCTTCTTCTCACTTTCTGTTTTCATTTCCCATGAGCTGGAGATCTGCTTCCAGTATGACATAAAAAAGACCCATGTATGCTCTGTTATAATAAAATATAACAAAACATACATGAGTCTCATTCTTTAAGATTTGCCAGGTTTTTCAGAAAAAACCGGGTCTGTTGACAAATCACACTTACGTGCGAACTACTCCCTCATGGAATTGAAATTTTTATTTTTTTCAATTTAACAGAATCGTTTTAAAAAGTCAACCCCTGGCCGATGACTTTTATTTACTCTTTTTTACTAAAGGCACATATTTTATGTATCTTTATCATTTTCTGCTTTCAGAAACAATCCTTTTCAGAATCTGTAACACTCCGTCTTCACTGTAAGATGGGCACACTTTCCTGGCTGCTGCCTGCACTTCCGCTCTGGCATTGGCTACCGCATAGCTCATTCCCGCTTTCCGGAGCATGGCGATATCGTTGAGGTTATCTCCGAATGTACAGGTTTCCTCCAAAGAAATCCCCAGGCGCTGCCGGATAAACTCCACAGCTATACTTTTCTCCCCTTCCGGCGGAGTACTGTCCATCCATTCTTTTCCGGCCGCTGCCAGTGTTACCTTATCCTTCCACGCCGGTGTAAAATATGGAGCACAAAGCTCCTCACATCGTTCCGGGTGATAAACGGAAAATTTCAACACCTGTTTTCCCTCAAGGGAAGAAAGATCGTCCACTTTTCTCATATCATAGCCATAGGAATCTCTGAGCCAGCGGAACATCCTTCCATTTTCATTCTCCGCATAACAGCACTCCGGTGTGGCAATAAAGCAGTCACATTCCGGCATTTTTTCTTTTACCATGCGATGCATGCTTTTCCAGGTCTCGTCTGGAAGTGTGTGCACCTTCAGGATCTTATCATTCTTCCGGATCACCGTACCTCCATCCGAAACAAAATACACCAGATCCTTCAACGGTTCAAACAGCTTCCTCTCACTGTCATACTGCCGCCCCGAACATACTACAAAGGTAATGCCCATCTCGGTCAGCTTCCGGATCACCGTCATATATTCCGGATTGATGGTCATGGTTCCATCTTTTACCAGAGTTCCGTCTACGTCGGTTGCGATTAGTTTTATCATGTTGTTTTACTCCTCTCCCATCTGAAATACCAATATCCTCTCCCTAGGATTTTTTCCGTCAAAAAGATCCTGGCAGTCGATCTCGTCCAGGAATTCCAGTTCATCCACAGTCATCAGATAGGAAATATATTCGTCAGATGGATAATAGAAAAACAGCAGCATTTCTCTTGTTTTTTCATACCAGGATTCCCGGATGCGTCCGATGACACTTCTCAGTATTTCCACAGAAAACGGATTAAAAAAATAAAATCTGTCAGCAGATTCCGGCACCTGAAAAAGGGCTGCATTTTCCAGTATAAAAGTGGTTTTTGCCCCGGAAACAGCCCGCTGCCTGTTTTCTTCTGCGGCTTTTATCATGCGTTCATCGTACTCCACACCTGTAGTCCGGCACCTGACCTGCCATGCCAGAAAAAAATCCACCCTGCCTTTTCCACATCCATAGTCGATCAGATGATTCTTTTTCCCCAGATACCCACAATACGCAAGACGTTCCAGTACACAGTATGGCGTTGGTTCATATGGATAACAGTACTGATCCGACCTGGAATCGTCACGGCCGGTAGTTTTGATTTTCAGCAGCTTATCATATTTTACTTCATTTTGGTCCATGGTACTGTCAATCTCCATTTCCTACATCGGGCAGCTTTTTTTCTCCTCTTTGTCCATATCTCCACGGACATATCTGGCATTGAATTCCATATTGATCTCACGGATTTCCTTCTTCCCGTCAATATAATCCTGGTACATATCTGCAAGTCTCGCCATACAGCCATCGCAGTTCGCGGAAATATTTCCCAGAGATTCCTCCACGATCTGTTTACGTTCCTCTTTTGTTGTATCTTTGATCAGATATCCTGGCATTGTTTTTTCCTCCTGATAAGTTCACCTGTGTTTCAGGTGTTCTGTATTTCTGTTATTGTTCACTTTTCCTTGTCAAGCGGATATTCGCAATCCGCTTCGCTACGTAGCTCTACACCAAATAACTGCTCCGCAGTTTATCAGGAGGAGCTTGCACTCCTCCTGATACAAGCAAGTCCCCACCCACTGCTTATTGCTTTTCGCAACCCCGCAGGGGACTTACTTGATTTGGTTAAAAAAAGGAATCTGCATACAGAATTAATAGATCTGAATGTATAATTAGAAAAAAAGCCTCTGGAACAATTCCAGAGGCTTCATACGTGCGTTAGAGGATTCGAACCCCCGACCTTTTGGTCCGTAGCCAAACGCTCTATCCAGCTGAGCTAAACGCACATCTTTGTTGCTTTTCCTTTGTGATATTTCGTATCACCGCTGCAACAATATGTATGATACTCTAAGACCTATAAAATGTCAAGGGTTTTTTGAAAGTTTTTTTATTTTTTTTCAAAAATATTTTTTATTGCTATTTTTGATGCAAAAGCAACAGTTTTCTAGTTTCTTCTCAGTGCCTCGATGGGGCTGAGTTTGGCTGCTTTTCTTGCCGGGTAGATTCCGAAGAATACACCTACTGCACAGGAGAACAATGTTGCCGCCAGGATAGTTCCCAGACTGATCCCTGGTGTGATGGTGGTTCCCATGCTGCTGCCGATCACCGCACAGATCACATGTCCCCCTGCGATGCCAAGGACAATGCCGATCAGGCCACCCATGATGGTCAGGATCGCTGCCTCAGCAAGGAACTGAAGCATAATGGAAGAAGTCTTTGCCCCAAGGGATTTACGGATACCGATCTCTCTGGTGCGCTCTGTGACGGACACCAGCATGATATTCATAACACCAATACCGCCTACCAGAAGGGAAATTCCCGCAACAAAAGAAATAAATGCGGTGACCATTCCAAGCATCTGGTTCATGGATTTCATGATATCCTGGAAACTCTGTACCTGGAAATAATCGTCTCCGGCACAATGATGGCGTCTTTCCAGAAGATTTACGATCCGGTCTGCCACCATCTGGGAATCCAGATTTTTGTCTGCCTGAACTGTGATCTGATAGAACTCACCGGTACTTCCTGTAAAATCGTCCATGGCCGTATAAGGCACGTTAATGGACACAGGCATACCGTCATAAGTGTAGCTGACAAAAGTACCGTTCTCCTTCTGCGTGGTAACTCCGCAGATACGAAATGTCTTGGTCAGATCATAACAGGTGACATCCAGTGTCATTCCCACGACATCATCCGTTCCAAAAAGCCGCTTCGCGTCGGCATCTGAGATCACACAGACATTTTTTCCCTCTTCAACCTCTTTCTGTCCGAAGTAACTTCCATACTTCACAGAAGCATTGTCCACCAGTTTGGCGTCCTGCGCCTCACCGGTTACTGTAAGATTAAAATCGCCTTTTCCGGTTACTGTCTCTCCTGTATAGGAATCTGAAACATTAACACCTTCCACACCATCCAGATCCCGGACCGCATCAATATCCTCAGGCTGGATCCAGACATCATCTGCGGTGGCATCATCGCTGCAGTACACCGCAATCTGGCCGCCGCCGATATCATCGATCTCACTGTTCATCTGATTCTTGGTTCCTTCACCGATGGAAACAATGGCGATCACCGATGCAATACCGATAATGATACCCAGCATGGTAAGAAACGATCTTCCCTTATTTGCCATGATGTTGTGGATCGCCATTTTGATGTATTCATAAATATTACTCATTGGCAGTCTCCCCTGTCTCTGCTGCACTGTCACCATCTGCAGGTGCTGCTTCTGCCGTCATTCCCTCTTCCAGAGAACCCAGATCCTCGATGACCTCATCGCCTGCTTTGATTCCATCTGTGATCTCAACAGAATCCTCAGAACTGATTCCTGTAGTGATGTCCTGTCTTGTGATCACGCCGTCTTTCAGTACATAACAGAAAGAGCCATCTTTACCAATATTTACCACTCCTGCCGGAAGTGTTACTACATTTTCAGCCTTTTCCGCATAGATCTTCACCTTTGCGTCAACGCCGAGGAAAATATCTTTATCCGGTTTATCAATACTGACAGTAGCTGCGATCAGAGTAGATCCCTTCTCGTTTGTTGTAGCAATATGGCTGATCTTCGTTACCTTGCCGGTATATTTCTTATCACCGATGGTAATATCCGCAGTCTGGCCTTCTTTTACCTTTGCATAATCATACTTGGATACATTGATGTCCACACTGACTTTACCTGTGTTCTGCAGGGTAAAAAGCTCCATTCCCTGTGTCACTGCTGCTCCCTGCTGCACTGCAGACTTGGAAATAACGCCGTTAAAATCTGCCGTGATACCTTTTTTTCCTTCCGCAACAAGTTCTTTTGCAGATTTGGCATCCAGTTCTGTAAGATTATTGCTGACTCTCAGCTTCTCTTTTTCTTCCTTTGTAAGGCTGGTAGAATCTGCCTCTGCAATGGATTTCTGTGTGGCAAGATCGGACTGAAGATCTGCCAGATCAGAACTTGCCTGATCAATGGCATTCTCAATTCCTGAAGTATCCACAGATGCACCTGTGGAAGCAGCGGATGCACTTCCCTGGTCTGTCAGATCCTGTCCATCGTCCTGTGTTCCGTCTGTAACAAAATCTTCCCCTCCTGCACTGCTGTAATCCGAATATTCCGGCATTTTCGGCTGAGCCGCCTTTTTATCCTCGTAAGCTTCTTTTGCCTCCTGGCAATTAATCTCGGCCTGGCTTCTTGTGTTCTCCGCTTCGTCCAGTGCCTGCGCGTTCTCATCACTCTGGTCTGCCTGCCACTGGGCAAAAGCCATCTGATAATTATTATCTGCCTGGTTATACTCGCCCTGGGCCTTAATATAAGCGGCATTCAGCTCGCCCAGTTCCTTCTGATACTGGGGAAGCGTTTCATTCTGATATGTAGTAAGCGCCTCTGCATATGCTCTCTGGATTTCCGCTTCCTGGGCTGCCTGAGCATCGGCTTTTGCCTGGGCTTCCGCCTGAGCCTGGGCCTGTGCGTCTGCTGCTGCCTGCGCCTGCACAGATGCCAGCTGAGATTTCAGTGATGCCAGATAGTTCTGCTTATCTTTCACCTGCTGCTCCAAACTGGAAACTTTTGATTTGGCATTATTCTGCTTCTGCTGTGCCTCATCAGATTTATTGATGGAATTTTTGTAATCATACTCTCCGGATTTCACATTCAGTTCTGCCTTCTGATTATCTCTCTCCAGATCTTTCAGCTCAAATTCCACAAGTTTTGTACCCTTTGAGACGGAATCCCCTTCTGCAAAAGATACTTTTTTTATCTGTGCGTTTACCGGTGAATAAAAAGTTTTCTGTTCATCACTGACAACCGTTCCGGTTGCATCCACAATTTCTTCCACATCTCCGGTCTCCGCCTTTGTAACCGAAACCTGAGGAAGCTGTGCCTCGCCGCGGCTTCCTCCTGATACTGCGTAAAAACCGCCTGCCACAACTGCCACTGCCGCTACACCGATTACAATCTTTTTTCCTTTTTTCATTTCTGTTAAGCCTCCTCGACGAATTCCTCATTAATCATATCTGATTCAATTTTTCCATCCATGATACGAACCACCCGTTTGGCCTGAGCCGCGATTCCATTATCATGGGTGATCAGGATTAACGTTTCTCCGGATCTGTGCATTCCCTTCAGAATCTCCATAATTTCCCTGCTGGATGCAGAATCCAGATTTCCGGTAGGTTCATCCGCCAGAATTACAGGGGGCTTGGCCGCAATCGCTCTTGCAATGGCCACACGCTGCTGCTGTCCGCCCGACATTTCGTTTGGCTTATGATCCATACGCTTCTCAAGTCCGACTTTTTTGAGGGATTCCACAGCAAGCTTTCTTCTTGTTTTCCGGTCGATCCCACGATAGATAAGAGGAAGCTCCACATTTTCTATTGCGGTAAGATTCGCGATCAGGTTAAAACCCTGAAAGATAAATCCGATCTCTTTATTTCGAACCACCGAGAGATCATTATCTTTCATTGTGGATACGTCTGTTCCATTCAGATAATATTTCCCGGAGGTGGGAACATCCAGACAGCCCAGCATGTTCATAAATGTAGATTTTCCGGAACCGGACTGTCCGATAATTGCCACAAATTCACCTTTATGTATTTCCAGATTCACATGATCCAGCGCCCGCACTTCATTTTCTCCGGGATTGTAAACTTTGCACAGATCCACTACCCGTACCAATGCTTTTTCCATAATTAAACTACTCCTTCTAAAGTAAACCAGTCTCAGGCAAGCTCTATCCACTGCTTATTGCTTTTCGCAACCCCGCAGGGGACTTACTTGATTTGGTTAAAAAATACAGAGCGAAGTCTGCAGGGGATACTGCTGTTTATCGGCGGAATGATCCGCACCCAAACAGCAGCAGGCAGACTGCTCTGTCCTTTCCGGGAAAACCCCGCTCATTGATCTGTAACGAAAAGATCACCGGAATGTCTTCAGAACTGACGCATTTTTATGCATCAAGTAAAAATGCCTTATACGCTTTATATGCCTCATACACGTCCGCCTTGCTGGTAACTTCCCACGGAGCATGCATACTCAGCACAGCCACGCCACTGTCAATGACTTCCATTCCGTAAAGCGCCGCAATATAAGCGATGGTTCCGCCGCCGCCAAAATCGACTTTTCCAAGCTCTGCTGTCTGAAAAGCGACATCATGATCATCAAAGATCCTGCGTACTCTCGCCACATACTCTGCATTGGCATCGTTGGAACCGGATTTTCCTCTTGCTCCGGTGAACTTGTTGAGAACAATACCGCGTCCCAGATATGCTGCGTTCTTTTTCTCAAAAGCCTCTGCATAGGCCGGATCATAACCTGCGCTCACGTCAGAAGAAAGCATGCTGGAATTACGAAGTGCGCGTCTCAGGGCAAGCTCGGAATAGCATCCCATTCCATCCAGAAGCTCTGCCACACTGTTCTCAAAAAATCTGGACTGCATACCTGTAGCACCAACGCTTCCAATCTCTTCCTTATCTACAAGGAGACAACAGCCGGTACGCTTCGGTGTCTCTTCCATCTCCAGCATTGCCGCAAGGGAAGTATAGGCGCATACGCGGTCATCCTGTCCGTATGCCGCGATCATACTGCGGTCAAGTCCACAGTCTCTGGCTTTTCCTGCCGGAACGATCTCCAGCTCTGCGGAAAGAAAATCTTCCTCTTCAATACCATATTTCTCATTCAGGATATTCAGAACATTCTGTTTCACAGCATCTTTTTTCTTATCATCCGGAAGATCCGCAAGAGGTCTGCTGCCGATCAGGATATCCAGATTCTCGCCCTCAATAACCTCAGCCGCCTTCTTCTGGAGCTGTTTTCCGGAAAGGTGGATCAGAAGATCAGTGATGTAAAGTACCGGATCTTCCTCATCCTCACCAATGCTGACCGCCACAACACTGCCGTCCTTCTTTGCAACAACACCATGCATGGCAAGTGGAAGTGTCACCCACTGATATTTCTTCACACCGCCATAATAATGAGTATCCAGATAAGCAAGGTCTGTATCCTCATACAGCGGATTCTGCTTCACATCCAGCCTCGGTGAGTCAATATGTGCACAGAGAATGCTCATGCCTCCGGAAAGTTCTTCATATCCTACATGAAACAGAGCAATAATCTTCTTCATTCCTACCGCATAAACCTTATCACCGGCTTTGATCTTCTCGCCTTTTTTGATCTTGGACTCAAGGGATTCGTATCCGGCAGCTTCTGCTTCCTTCACGATCTCTGTGACACATTCACGCTCTGTTTTTCCTTTATCCAGAAATTCTCTGTAGGCTTTCGCAAGCTTCTCCATTTCTGCCTCTTCTGCTTCCTTATAGGAGAGCCACGCATTTCTTCTTTCCATCTTCATGTTCCACCTTTCTTTATAATTTCTGACAGATACCGTTTCTCATCATATTATCTGCAATCTGTCTACTATTATAGGTCAAACACTTATGAATTTCCACCGCAATTGATATTCTTTACAAAATCTTTATGATTCGTTATAGTAGTTCTTAAGAATTGGCCCTGTCTGACCTGGCCAGGGCAAAGGAGGAATCAACATGCAATCATCTGCTCAGTTAAAAGAGCTTCTTCACAGCATCAACCGCAAAAGCTATCCCGCATACAAGTCCCTGCGGGGGGCATACCAGTTTGACCGTTATATTTTATCCATTGACCACGTACAGGGAGATCCTTTTGCCTCTCCGTCTCACATCAGCGTGAAACTTTCCCACCGTGACACCGGATTTCCGGGAGAATATTACAAGGATTCCCTGACCCGTATCACACTGGGAGATTTCCTGAACCGACAGTTTGAACAGCAGGTAAATCATTATACCTTCCGTGCAAAAGGATCCGGAAAAAGCGGCCTGATCTCAGTCAGTCACTGTGGTCAGGAGGTTCTTGCACGTACCGCCTGCGAGATTACGGAAAAAGGCATCACTGCCCGTTTTTTCATTGGTTTCCCGGCCAATGGCAGAACCATCAACTCCCCCGAACTGGAAAAAATCCTCTTCGATTTTCTCCCGGTCTGCGTGCATAAAGCGTTCTTTTACCGGAACCTTGATGCCGACCGTCTGAAAGAAGCGATCGAGCTTGCCGAAGACCAGGAATATATCCGCCGGGAACTTGCGAAGCGTTCCCTGGCTGCCTTTGTAAACGATGGGGCCATCCTTCCCAGGGAAAGCGGCATCTCTTCCCGCCCGATGAAAAATTCCGTTCCCTTTGTTTCTCCGGAAAACCTGCGGATTTCCATGGATCTGCCCCACAGAGGAACCATCACAGGCATGGGCATTCCCTGCGGCATCACATTGATCGTAGGCGGCGGCTACCATGGCAAATCTACCTTGCTTAACGCACTGGAACTGGGTATTTACAACCATATTTCCGGTGATGGCCGTGAATACGTCATTACCGATTCCTCTGCCCAGAAGCTCCGCTCTGAGGATGGCCGTTTTATCAAAGACGTAGATATTTCTCTTTTTATCAACGATCTTCCAAACAAAAAAGACACCCTCTGCTTTTCTACAGAGGATGCCAGCGGCAGCACTTCCCAGGCTGCCGGGATCGTGGAAAGTATGGAAGCCGGAAGTAAAGTGTTTCTTCTTGACGAGGACACTTCTGCCACCAACTTTATGGTACGGGATTCCTTCATGCAGCGTGTGATCTGCAGGGAAAAAGAGCCCATCACTCCATTTCTGGAACGTGCACGGGATCTCTATGAAAAGGCAGGGATCTCCACCATTCTGGTTGCAGGAAGTTCCGGAGCATTTTTCCACATTGCGGATACTGTGATCCAGATGGATAATTATCATCCCGTGGATATCACAGAAATTACCGGAAAGCTCTGTCAGGAATATCCTCTCTCAGACGTTGAAACACCTGCGTTCCGTCTGCCGGAAAGCCATCGCATCATGACCAGGTCCAAAGCGGCTCCATCCCGCCACAGCCGTCCCGGACAGCCGGAAAGACTGAAAACCAAAGTTCATGGCAAAGACGGCTTCTCTCTTGGAAAAACCGAAGTAGACCTCCGCTATGTGGAGCAGCTGATCGACTCCGAGCAGACAGCATCTCTGGCATTGCTTCTGAAGTATGCCTGTGAACATCTCATCGACGGAAAACGTACTCTGCCGGAGATCGTCACTTATCTGGATTCCCAGCTGAAAAAACAGGGATTATCATTCTTCTCGGAAGGAAGTTATATTTCATGTGGTTATGCCATGCCCCGGATCCAGGAGATCTATTCCTGTTTCAACCGTTACAGAAGACCGTAACTGCCCTCTGCATCCACACGACCAGTAATCTTAACAAAACAAAAAAACGTTGCCGGTTAACAAACATTGGAAACTTTTATCTCCTCTGTCATCCGGCAACATTTTTCTGTAAATCAAAACCACCGTCCTGTCGGCTCTGTCTTGCCAACGGAACGGTGGTTTATCTTCATACATATTTTAGGGAAAGGAAAGAGTTTTTCTTAAGAGCTTCTGTTCTCTTAAGATGTTTATATCATACAGGATAAATGTGAGAGAAATTTGTACAATTTCTAATAAATTTATAAATTTTATTAAGAAACTACAAAAAACCTTGATTTTAAGCCATTCTTACGAAAGCAATCAGCGTTTTACCCCAATTATTACCCCAATCCGCTCATTTTATTCTAAAAAAGGAGCAGCAGTCATAAAACTGCCACCCCGATAAATCCATTCTCTATCTGCTGCATTTCCTGTTGCTTTGTATTCGGAAGAACATGAGCATATAAGTCCGCAGTCATGGCCAGGCTGCTATGTCCTAAGATTTTCTGTAGCGTCTGCATGTTTCCGCCCTCTTCTACGTACCGTGTTGCGAAGGTATCTCTGAAAGCATGGTGCGTAAACCTTTCGATTTCTATACCCTGCTGCCGGAGCCGCTTTAAAACGTTATCTATAGCAGATGATACCGTGGATGATGCTATTGCCTTAGCTCCATTACTCCCGATAAAGATATTACTATCCATCTTTCTCGCATGGATTTCCCCGTAAACCATGGACATTTTGGTTTTCTGCATCTGCAAGATTTTTTTTATTGTGTCATTCATAGGAATATCGCGATTACTGGTATCTGATTTTGGCAAAGTCTCCTCAATACCGCCGCCCTCTTTCCAGCTCACGGTCTTGTTTACCCGGATCACATTGTTGATATAATCTATATCCTGCCACTTTAAAGCCGTGATCTCATTAAGCCTCATTCCAGTACACAAGGAAAAACAGAAAAACTCATATAACCATTCCGTCTTGGCTTCTTGTATAAACGCCTGCTGCTCTTCTCTGGTTAATGCTCTGTGAATAGTCTCACTCGCTTTTGGCCGGTCATCCTTCCTTAATGGTTTCACACTGGCAGCAGGGTTCTTCATAAGGATTTCATCATCAACAGCCGCGTTCAACACCGTTTTCAGCAGTACTATAACACCATTAGTCATGGATGCACTCAGCTTCTTTGATAAATCCTGCTGCAATTTCACCACTGCACGCTTTTCTATTTTCTGAACCTTAATTTTTCCCAGTACTGGTTTGATATGGTTATTGTACTTCGACCGGTTTATTTTAATGCTGCTGTCCTTGATCGTTCCTCTCCGGGACTTCTCCCATTCATCAAAATATGCGTCCAGTGTTATATTTTTGTTGGAATTATACAGACCTGCCTTAATTTCCTCACGGATCCTGAGCTCATTCTCCGCACATTCCTTTGTGCTACGACCATAGGCACTGTATCTCTTGCCCTCCACGGTAAAACGCTTTTCGAATAAACCATTTTCTTTTTTTCGCATTCCTGATGGTATTCTTGCCATTATATCACCTGTCTTTCTATTGGCAATAGGGCAGCAATCCGCCGCCCCTGATTGTCTTATTTAATTCCCAGAAAGCTACAAACAAATCTGAAAATTGTATATGTTTGGTCATGATCTGCTTTCTCTAACAGCTCTATGAGTTTCTTTTTATAGTCCATATTAATATCCTCTATTTTTTATTACTCTGGCAATGAATCTATAGAAGAACTCAAGCAAGCTATCGTCATTTATTTCCTGAAGCATCTGAACAGCTTCTTTCTTGTAATCCATCCTATGCCTCCCTCAGGTAAAGGTACTCTAATAACTTATATACCTGTTTAAATGTCTGTTCTGTTTTGACTTTATCTAACAGTGTGATGATTTTTTTCTTATAATCCATATCTTCACTCCTAACTTCCCATTAATCCATTTGTAAAAGAATCTATACATTTAAGATGTCTTAAATCACTTATCATGAAAAGCTTTGTTATAATAAAATACCTCTTCCAGTCTTCTTTGCTTAAAATAGAATTTTCATCAGTCATGACAATTTGGAAAAGTTTGGCTACTTCATAGGTAAGCTGCAAAGACTTTTTATTTTTGTTGGCCTTAACAACTTCTGCAATTGCTTTTCTGCAAGGAACCTGAGTTAATGTGCATTTCTTCATCATTCTTCCCCCTCGCTTAATTTTTTCATGTATGCATAAGCACACCTCAATAATCTTTCATTTTTTAATTTCAACGCACACTCAATAATTCCCTGGCGATACATGTATCTATCTGCCAGTCCTGCACATATATCAAGATTTTCCTGCAAATCGTCACGTTCTTTCTTAAGATCTGCGATAATCTCTGTTGCAAGAGCTGTGCTTACTTCTTCTGTCTCCTGTGCCGGAACACCTGTGGACTGCATCACTTCTGTTTCTTCTGATATTCTTAATGTTTTTTCTTTACTCATGCTTCATTCTCCTCTCGTTCTAATTCGTGTACATAATCACATACTTTAGCAGATATAAATCCACTCAAAAAAATTACAAGAACGTCCATTACTGATATCATACTTTCGTTCCTTTCTTTTGTTGTCTGAGGGGAATGAGTATGTTATAATACGCACAGCCCCTCAATTTTGCTGAATGTCGGGTTACTTTGCCCCTATCGGAGTACCAGTCCGGTAAGGGCTTTTTTATTAAATTGCTTCTACCTGAGACTTTCCAAAGAAACTGGCTTTGTATGTTGCCCCGTCTCCTCTGCTTCCCCAGATCAGAGAACATCCGAATAATGCTGATGCTCCATGCTTTACCTTATAACCAAGCTCTTTCCACTTAGCAAAGGTATTGGTTTCCTCTGCGATTCCTGCTGCATGTTTCGCATCTTCGATTCTCTTTGCATTGATTTCTTCTGCCTTTGCAGATAACCATGCTCTGTGAAGTGCTTCTGCAAAGCTGATATTCTTTGTCTTGCGGTAAACTTTCCATGCTTTCAACATGATCTTGCTGAGATTGTACTTCATATTGCTGTCCTCCTTTGCTTTTCAAGGTCCCTCAGCCCTTCAAGCATCTTCCTGACTATTGATATGCCCTATTGCGATTCTCACAGGTATATGGCTTGAAGTATTGGGGGCTTTCGGCTCTCCCAGCTGTTGTCTGTTCCCTTGAACTGATTATAGTATATTATATCGTACCCAATATATCAATGGGCATACCATACAATATTGTACCCGATATATTTTTATTATTTTGTGCAACTTGTATATTGTACCCAATAGTAATATTCAATATAATTAAAGTACTTATATCAAACTTTTCAGAAAGAAGGTGCAACATGTCAGACGAAAGTAAAGTAAGTAAAGCTCAACAAAAAGCAGTTGCCAAATACATGAAAAACAATTACGATGAAATCAAAGTTCGTGTTGAAAAAGGTAAACGTGAAATTATAAAAGCGGCAGCAGAACAGGCCGGTGAATCCTTAAACGGCTACATCAAAAAGGCGGTAGATCAGCGAATGGAACGTGACAACGCATAACTAATATTATTCACGAAAGGATGTGCTCTCATGGCAAAACGTTTATACACCTTTGATGATATTATGAATCTGCCTGATTTTATCCGGGTAGAATTGATTGACGGTGTAATTCATACAGACGACTGGACAGATCTGGAGGTTGATGAGGAAGTCTTTCAGAATCCACCATCTGAAGATCATCACGTTACCTATCGTCTTTCCATCGTAAAAAAATAAAACAATACCTGATATTTTACTGTTCTATTTGCATAGGAGGATTCCATGAGCCTTTTCAATAAAATTAAAAGTGTTTTCAATTCATCATCCGATGATGTTCCTGATGCTCAAACCATCTATTTCAAAAATGGAGAGATGTACAAAGTATATCCCACTGATAAAGAAAGCTGGTACGATGCCAGATATCTGGTTTCAGATGGGGTAAAATATGATCTGGAGAATCTGGACGATTTAAAGCGCATTCCTGTACCAAAATTCCCAGCACATCAAAATATAATGGAGGGATATGGCGTTACTGGAAATTTAGATTATGTTTTAAGGATGAAAGCCGGAAGCTTTTATAATCGCAAAGATAAAATAAGATGTTCAGCCTGTTTATGGAAATGTACTGAATTAATGTTTGCTCATCCTTTTTTATCTTGGGACGAAAGCCACTTTTACCGGATAGTACAATGGCACGTAGAAATGGGAATGTTTGACGAAGCTGACAAGGCTGAGAAATATATATATTCCGTACTTGATCATGATGCAAACTATCAGCAATTGATCAATCATATAAAAGATAATCCTGAATACATAAAACAGCAGGAGGCATTTCATAAGAAAAATTCGATGCGTAAAGAATACTATCATATTTTTTATGAATTACCTGAACTAGCTCCCAAATCTTTTAGCGCTTATAGTAGAATGAAAAATGCTCAAACAAAAAATTTTCTCAAACTTAAAGATCAAGCAATAAAACATGGGATTTCAATAAGCTAAAACTGAATATAGTATATTTATCCAGGCAGCCAGTAGAGCGGCTGTGGTTCCCTGATCCTGAGCCTTGACAGGAGGGAATGCTTATGAGCGATTATGAGATTTTTATGATCATTCTGACGACAGCCAGCTTAATTGTATCTATCCTTACATACACACATAAGAAATAGCCGCCCTGCTCTCTGGTAAAGAATAGGCGGCTACGTCTTAAACATATATCTTGCCAGGACGGGGAACCTTGACTTCCCTTACTGGCTGTCTTGATAAGTATATTATATGCCAGCTTCAGGAATTTGTCAATTTACTATAAACTGCTGCCTTATTCATTCTTCAATATGTTCTTCAGCTTTGTTTTTCTTTCTTAATGCTTCTTTCCCCCTCCAAACATGTCCTGTTACCTCATAAACTTTTCGCGGTGATACAATGTACGTAATCCGGCTACCTGAAAGGCTTTTTGCTGGCTTGTTGTTCTGGATAGCTACTCCAATCGGAAGCCATCCGTATACGATACCGGCTCTAATAGATGCTGCTGGAATACCAATTAGCTTGCTCGCATCAGCTACGGATATGCCCTCTGATGAGAACTCCGGCATCTGCGGTATTCCTGAGATGATTCTCGCCACTTCTGCGGCGAATTTATGTATTTCTGCGTTTTCTTTGATGTAGTCGTCAACTGCACTCATATTTTGCTTCTCCTTTCTATACTGCTTCTAAATACGCCAAGTCTTTCACCGTCTCAAGGCGTTCCTTGCAGTCTTTATATATTTCCTGATAATGTTTCCCTCGCATAATTCCCAGATCAACCTCATGCAAAATGATATTTTCCATTAAAGACAGGTTATTAAGCTGCATCACCGTAGCTTCGTCCCTTTTATTGATTCCTGCCATTTTATTTGCCAGCCTGGAATAAGTCATGTAAAGCATTTCTGCATGGCTGCTGCCCTGTCCCTTTGCATACTCAACAAGTTTCTGGATTGTATCGGTTTCTGCTTTTCGAGTAAGCTTTCCTGCTTTTCGGGTTTCAACCCACATTTGAGTAGATTTCTCACGGATAAAGTTCTCCATCTGATTAAATGCCCGGATATACTGCAATTTCCATTCAAGAGCCTCTTTTCCAGTAAAGCCCATTGCTAAAAGAGAAAAGCCATCACGATTCATATAAAATTTTCTATATGATTGCCCGTTACCAGATTTGTAAGAAGAAATCTTAAACATTATTTTCACAGCTGAATTTTCAGCAATGAGATTATCAATACTCTGCAAAACATTTTTATGTTCTTTTCCAAACTTCTCAGCCACCTGCAAACTATCACACACAGCTTCATCATTCTTTAAATACACAAGTTCGTTCATACTACACGCCTTTCTTTAGCTATATCCAAAAATACCATCTTATTCCATTAATTTATTAATTTCTCACCGCTTCCTCACCGCTTCGATCAAATATATCGACTGTTAATCGACAGTTCAAGCACTCCCTGTTCTCGCCGCCTTTTTTACCATTCTTCACGGCTTCCTCACGGCTTCATTCTCAACAACACTCCTTAAAATAGTGAAAAACTCCTTGAACCGTAGGTTCGGCAGCAGGATTTTTATTAACTACCAGCATCACCGCTTCTACTGTTTTATCGGCTCATTTAGCCTTTTTATTTGCTCTCCCTTACAACTTTACCTCTAACACTTTGCAAGCGTTTCTTGCCCTGTTTTATCCTTGTGTTACTGTATTTTCAGACCTGTTCTGTCTCAGTCTTTCTCCCATCTGCTGCCGCTGTTCCTCTGTGTACTGCCTTGGCGGAGAAATCCGGATCCAGGCTACCGGAACATGAGCACAAATGCTTCCGTCCTCGTTATCTGCAATGATCTGGCAATCTTCCGGGTGCTTCTCTGCCAGCTTGCGGATCACAGACTTATACCGACCCTGTGAGAATGATAAGGTTGCTCTGGTATCATTGGTCATAAATTCAATTACATTTTCGTTACATCCATCCATAAAAATCTCCTTTTCGTTTTGTTCGATAATATTTACAGTCTTATTTCTCGGAGTTCGCTCGGGGTTCGCTCTAACGCATTTTACTCTTTTAGGGACTCCGAAATCTCCGAATATCTACGTGCGCGTAATCGTGTCAACAAACTCTTTTACGTGCACATTATCGTGTCCACGAATTCCCATACTCCCGTCATTTTTTGTCTAAAAATCCATCAATTTGTAATCATCTTTAATATCATCAGGCAATCCCTTGAAAAGGAAATTCTGAGGCAATCTTCGCAGTGCTCCAATAATTTCAAATCGCTGTTCACTCTCCAACATAGTTTTTATTTCTGGATATTCTTCAACATTCTTTGTATACCATGACTTCTGTTGTGGCGGAGAATACCGGGGATCATCACGCACATACAGGAACAGCCACTCTATACACAGGCTCATTGTAAATTGAACATACACCCCACATTCGTAATAATATTGAGCTATCATTAATGCATCATGAAGTGTAGTTGTTATCTGCTCTGGTTTCTGATAATGTCCCTCTGGATAATATTTCACGATACATTCATCTTTTATAAAACTCCATGGAGCTATGGATACAAACGGAGCATGATCCGCCTGCACTTTCATTACCATCTGAGCTCTTTGGTATAAAGCATCAAGCCTTTTAATCAACGGACTTCCCATAATTCACCACCGCCTTTAAATATGCAAATCCTTTGTCTGTTTCTTCGTCCCACTATGCCCCTGTGATTTCTTTCTGGCATTTTCCCTTTTGCAAGCTCTCAGCCACTGATGCAGTTCCGGCACACTCGTAGCTCTTATTGTTACACGCTTATTTCTTCTCGGCATTTAATATTCCTTTCTACCAAATCAAGCTTATACAATTCATGTCTCTATTATTTTTTTCTCTTCTGTAATTTCTGTTCCTGTTCTACTCGTGACATCAATTCTTCCATAGCTTCCAGACGTTCAATCATATCTACATTCTTTGTCCACTGAGAGCACTGTGACAATGCTGCATTAGCCGCGTTCACTCTGATCTGTGCCGGCACTTCCGTATCAGTAGCCGTATTGACCAACACTGCTGCACATTCTCCAAGTTTTCCCTGCAGGTATGCAATCGCTCCTGTTACGGCCTCGTTTCTTGCCTCAGAATACTTACGCTGGAAGCTGTCTGAATGAATCACAGTATAAATTGTAGGTCTGGGAATCTTCGTCTTTTTGGATATCTCACTTATATTTGGACACGTTAAAAATGCCTGTACTAATATGTCCTCACGTGCTTCTGCTGATATACCTTTTGCCATAGTAATCACCCCTAACTAATCAATGATATTTTCCAATACATAAAAACAGACGGTTTTGACAGGTTCTATTCCAACCTTTAGAACGGATATCTATTACATGCCTTTAATGCCTCCCGGAACACAGCCAGTGTTTTCTTCCGGTATGCATAGAAATCTTTACGATCAAGCGCAACAAACTTCTTTTTGTTCATCTTGTCATAGCTCATTCCAATTACGATACAGCAGTATATTTCGTCAACAATGTTTGGATACACCTCCGCTGCACACTGCAACAGCAATATCTTGTCCCGCATCTCAAGATTCTTGCAAAATTCACCCAATCTCTTATCTTCATCTTCTGAAAATCCATAATCTTCATAAGTCGCTTCTCTTGTAAGCATTGAATCCTCCCTGTATTTCCCCTGCCACACTTTCTGCATGACAGGGAATTATTCTATGCCATCTCAAACGGGTTTCTGCCGCTTGTATCTCGTCTCATCTGTGCTTCTTTCATCATCTCATCAAACAGTGTCCTGCGGTTGATCTGAGCCGTAAATCGGTAGCTTCCGCCGCCAGTCTGTCGTCCTGCTGTTTCTTCGCGGACGATCTTTCTGAGCAGAGCCTCCGGTGTCTCGATGTTGTTACCCTGTTTCTGATCGCCCAGAACTGCAAGGAACTCACTTCGAGGTGGGATGACTGCGCCTTTAGCCAGATACGGAACCGTCGATACTCTTGGTAAATTCATTGAGTATTTACCCCATCTCCGCTTCCCATCAGGGGTTGTAACATCGTAAGAAAATGTAAATGCCTTCTCAATACCGGAAAGAGAAGAATTAACATTGCTGATCGTGCTGTTAACCTTACTAACTACTTCATTCAGAATCCCTGCGATTCCTGTTACTGCCCCGGAAATCCCATTAATCAGATTATTGCTCATCTCATTTCCAATCGTATTCATATTTCTGGCAAGTCCATTTAAACTATCCTTTGTACTACGCACCATCTGAGTTATCAACTGGCCAATTCTCTCGCAAGCCTTTTCCCATTTCTTAGTCATTGTGTTATACTGACCTGAAAAATGGCTTTCCACAGTCTTCTGCATCTCGCCAAGCTTTAAATTGGCAGTCTGCTTCATTTTATCCAGATTTTTCTTTACTTCTGATGCCGAATTCCCCCAGTTTGTCACTGTGGTTGTATTCACACTTCCAGAAGCATCCTCTGCTGCTTTCTTTACTCCTGCAAGATTAGTCTCCGCATCCGTTTTCATTTTTCCAGTTGAACTACTTACTGTCTTCTGAGCCTCAACAATACTAGAATCAACACTGCTTTTTGTCGCCTGAGCTGCGGAAGGAAACTCCTGTGCCAGTTTTTTATTCAGCTCATCCAATGGGACTCCTGTTTCTTTCAAGGCATTATAGACAATATTAAAAGCATCCTGCGCATTGGCCGCTGATCCGCTTGTATTATTAAATACTTCTAAAACACCTCTGTATGTTCCTGCATACTCACTAGAAGATACACTGAGATCATATAGTACACTTCTGATTCCTCTTATTGATTCTTTCACAGTTATTGAAGATGTATCTATTGTGGAAGAGCTTTCAGAAAAACCTTTTCCCAGAGCTTGCACCTTACCTGTCATTTCTTCAACAAATGCACTTGACACTCCGGCTTGCGCTCCATATTGCTCAAGGATCTGCGTTGCTTTCTCAGCCGATACGCCATATTCGCCCAATTTCTGAACCATGCTGTCATACATCTCACTGTTTGACTTACCGGCAATCTCATCTGCTTCTACTAAAGCCCACAGTTCTTCTACCTGTTTGTTTGTAATTGCATGAGCTTCTCCCATCTTGCCAGCATAATCATGTAAGTATCCACCTGTCTGAGTTAAAATTCCGTTTCCGCCCTGCGCAGTTTCTACTAACTCAGCAATTTTCTTCGTAAGCATAACCGTTCCGGCAGTGACCAGTGTAATTGCACCGGCAGTCCCAACTAAAGAACCCAAAGAAGATGCAAATGTAGCAATGCCGGATGTAGATCCAGCAAGCGCACCATTGGTCAGATTAGAAATATTTCCCGCTAATGTCTGTACTGATTCCTCTGCAATCAGCTTCTTTCCAATAGTGGTAACAAGGAATTTTACCAGGCTTCCAATGCCCGTTATATCCGCAATCTTTACCGCGATAAACGCCTTACCCAAAAAAGCGGCTATTTTCCCTGCGGTTCCGCTTGCCTCCAAACCATCGAACAAACCACCCAGTGTCCGGGTAATCGCAGTTATTACCTGTTTCAGATGCTTCACCCAGTTGATCTGTCCCAGCATCTCACCAATCCCCTGGCCAAAAGCCTCCCAGTCTGTTTTTTCTGCCATATCAACCAGTGAACTGCATAAGCTATTCAGGAAAGCTTCCAGTTTGCGCCCATTATTCTTCCAGTCGAACTCTGAAATAAAGGTATTAATTCCTCCGGCAATGTTATTTACCAGACCTGTCCAGTCAAATCGCCGGGTAAAGCTGTACAATGTGGTAAATGCTCCATTCAGGCCAGTTGCTAGCGTATCCGCTATCTCACGGAAGGAAATCCTTGAACAGATTCCGTTAAGACCATCCGCTATCGCTTTTCCGATTTCTGAAAATGGCAGATTATGTACCATTCCATTAAAGATATCCCAGGTAATCATAAACCGGTTTGCTATGAGCTGCCCCAGATTATTCCAGTTGACTTCTTTTACTAGTCCGGTAATTCCTTCTGCGAATTTCTTTCCCAGATTTTTCCAGTCTATTCCTGTTATCAGCAGGTTTAAGGTATTGACAATCGTATTGATTCCCGCGCCGACAGTCCGTCCTAATAATTTCCAGTCTACATTATCAACCAGGCTGTTAAATGTTCGGGTAAAAGCATCGCAGAATTTTGTTATCTTTGGACCGACCTTTTTCCAGCTGATTGCTTCATAGACTTTTTTAAGCCCCTTATTTATTCCACTGGCAATATATTTCCCAAGGCCTTCCCAGTCTTCCGATTTGATTAATTTCTTAATCTTATCCGCAATTCCTTTGATCGAATTAGCAACAGGAACCTTCTTAAACATCTGTGCCGGTGTAGGTGCTGTATACCCTCCGGTATCTCCTATGCCATTTCCATCTGCTGCCGAATCATCATTTTTATTTGATGTATACCGTTGGATTTCATCAAGAGTAGAAAGATATCCTTCTGTTTCTTTATTGGTTTTTTTTGTACTTTTAGCCGCCTGGTTTGTATTTTTTGAAGTCTTTTCCAGTCCTGCCGCATAATCTTCCTGCACTCCAACGGCTTTTACAAAAGTATCCTGTCCGGTTAACGCTGCTGCAAACATTCCCACATAAGTAATTGCACGTGATATCATATCAATAAATCTTGACATGATCGGAGCTACCACCGTGAGGACAGGTGCAAATGCTGTAGCAAACGAGTTCTTCAGCCTCGTCATACTGGACATCAAAGACGATATTGCTGAATTGGTACTGTTAGAATACTGTGCCAGATTTTCAAATCCACTTTTTACACCATCACTGACAGCGCTTATCGCCCGGGATACCCCTGAAAACAACAACGACATTCCCAGCATCCGGGAAAGGCTCATTCTCGACCGGTCCGTCTGCTTGTTCAGATTGAACATGTTTTCTACAGCCTTTTTCATCGCTGAGACCATGCTCTTAATCGAGGAACCGGCACTTCTCAATGCTGAACCCATATTCTTTACAACCATACCTACACGGGCAGCAGCCTTTTGAAGATTCTGCATAGCCTGTGCCAGCCGGTTGTTTTTCTGTCGGTATTCCTCAACCTTGTTTTTCAGATTATTGTATGATGAATACAGCCTTCCATTTATACGTTCCAGCTTCTGTGACTCCGTATTATACCTCTCGGCTGTCCCCTTATACGCATCTGTTGATGTAGGATCCACATAGGCCCTTCCAGTTGCCTGCATCTTTTTCTGTTTCCGCTGTAACCGGTCAATATCTGCCCAGATACCGTCCATCTGTTTGTCAAGTTCCTTAAGCGGTGCAGAATCTATCGAAAATCCCATATCAAGCCATTCACTCTGTTTTGTTTCAACTTTTTCAAACTCATCTTCCAGAGCTTTTATATCGTCTTTGAGCTTTTTATATTCTTCTGTCTCGATTCTGACCTTGTTCAGTTCTTCGAGCTTTGATTTTAGCTCTGATACTTTACGTTCCTGCTTCTCGTAGTTCTGATACAGGTCCGTTATCGCTGTTATCTGCCTCTGGAAAGAACTTTTTGCTGAATCGCCCATCTTCGATACCTGCGCGGATATCCTGGTCATTCCAGCCTTTACAGCGTTCATTCCTTTCGACACACCGCCGGTATCTATCCTGGTATCAATGATAATTGAACCATCTGCCATGTTATATCTGCCTCCAAACTATTTGAGGTTCGGGCACTGAATCCTGTTTCCAATGCCGTTATATACTCAGGACCATCCCGTTACCAGGACAGCCCTGTTATGTAGCTACGCTTCGGCTACTTCTTTCTTTGCGTATTTGTCAGTATACTTTTTTATCCTTTTCTGCTGCGCCTTCTCCCTTGCATCCAGCTCTTTTTCGATGATTCCACCAATTACAGTGATAATCTGCTCTGCAAAGGTCTCTCCGCTTTCCAGGACTGTAAACGGACTGGTAATCTTGAAGAAGCTCTCTGATACAGGAGCACCAAACAACAGATCAATCTTCTCCCCGGCTTCCTTTTCCAGATCTGGAAGAATTTCCTCGAAGTCTTTGTCCTTGATTTTGTCATTGATTCCAGTAAAAAACGCTGCTGCCTCTTTATACCTCTTTAAAATACCTGCATCCGAAGGAATAAATCTGAACACGCCCAGATCATTTCCGTCTTGATCAGTAATCTGGTATGTCTTCGCACCGGTCTGAACTACTACTTTCTCCATTAATCCTCATCCTCGCTTTCCTGCTCTTCTGCTTTCAGCTGTTCTTCCAGCTCGTTAAGTTCTTTGATATTATCCATGCATTCAATTGCTTTATCCGCTGTAGCTTTCATGGAATTACGTACCTCATCACTTTGAACGAAATCCGCATAAAGCTCTCCGATATGTCCAGCCGCATTAGCCAGAGAACTAAATACCCCCTTCTGCAACCTCATTCTTTCCGTGTATAAACGTCTCTGATCTGAAATCTGTTTCTTTCTTCCCATGTCACTTACCTCCATTCTGTCTGTTATAAATCGCTGCCAGCTCACACACAATCACAAATAACAAAAGACCAATAACTACCACCAAAATCACCTCCGCAACAATGAAATATTACCTGTTATATATATTTTACCATCAAACCTGACCACAGTTGTGGTACATGTTTACCACAGTTTGCACCATTTTCCATATCGTGATATGATCTTTAATGGCAATAATCCCATATTATTACTTTTTTATACTGGCAACCGGATTATTTCTTTTGGCTTTGTTTTCCAGATCTTTTGCTACTGCTAAAAGAAGGTCCTCACACAACCGGGAATGATGATGATTCTTCCGTAATACTTCTATCTCTTTCACCACTCCCTGCCAGTATACATCGTCTTCAGGTCTGCCCAGAGGATACAGCTTTTTGTATAACCTCCAGCAGTCCGTGAAGATGTCATATATCTGCTTTAATTCTTCTTTATCGTTCACTGGTTACTCCTCCGGCATGATGTATATCTTTTCTCCTGCTGCATACTTCTGAAGCATCTCCTCAAGAACTTCCGTTGCTCGCTCACAACTTTTGTATTCTGCTATGTACATTCTTCTTTCTCGAATAAAATATCCCTCTGTGCACGGCATTCTAAAATCAATGATTCTTACTTTATCCTGCGTCATTACTTTCATGGTTGCTATCCTTTCCGGCGGTAATTCGCCTATAAAATATATTTTCAATCAAACGGAATTTCCATTTGCTCCATATCTGCAACTAGCATAAAGCCATTTGAATCTGCTTCCCAACCATAAGGCTTCCTGAAATTATCCTTATCATCGCTTATTCGCTTTGATGCTTCGTCAAAATAAAGCTTGATAGCTTTTGCTCCTATCGCAAGCTTACCGGTTAAACGGTTCTTTGAAATTGTCAAAAGACGTTCATCATCGGGCAAGGTCTTGTCCCGCTTATAGGTCATCACGACGTCAACTTTGTTTGTAATATCTGAACTTCCGCTGACAACATCATTATCATCTGCGCCTAAACTATTTTTACGGGGATGTACAACCAAAATTACGGCCACATTATAGTTTTTTGAAATCTTAACCAGCTTATCAACAAACTTGCTTTGAGCCCTGTATAAGTCTATATCCAAACCAATATCAAGAGCGGTCATTAAGTTATCCAGTAACACCAGTTGGATTCCGTACTGTTGTATTGCCTTTTCTATAGTTGACAGCAAGTACTCCAATTCGTTGTCTTCCGTCGACTGGTTATCAAACAGATAAGCTCGTCCCCGATACCATTCAGAAATTTTGTGAACCTTGCTGTCCGGAATAAAATAATTTACCGATCCGGCCTCTCCTGCGCGATCGATTACGTTCTGCTGGCCTGCAATCTGAAAGTCCAACCAACGCTTGAAAAAATAATCGGGCAACTCTCCAGAGTATGCAAAAACAGATTTTCCGTTATCCAAAGCATTCGCCAGTATCTGGGAGCCAAGTGTACTCTTTCCGTCTCCTCTCTTGCCTGTCAAAATAACAGTTTGTCCCAAATAAATTCCACCAGATAAGACTTTATCAATCCCTGCAATCCCTGTTGATATCTTCGGAAGTGAAAATAAGTCCACTGCCTTAATATCGGCAATTTCTATCACTCGATCAATTAATACTGTTTTCGCCTGCTCAACTGCCCTACGAACTGCGTCTTTTCCATATTTGCGTAATAACTCATTAGCATCTTTGCACCCTCTATAGTCCTGCTGCTGAACTGCCTTAACAGTTCCCCTGAATCGCTTTCTCATTTCATCCAAAAGAGTAATTATCCCGTTTTCACAATCCCCGAACACAATTAACGTATCAAAATTTTGCATCCAGTCCCAGCAATAAGGAATCCATGTAAAACCATTTTTTCCAAAGGGAACAGAAACTGCATTTTCTATTCCAGATTCCGTAACTGATAAGCTGTCAAGTTGTCCCTCTGTGAGTATCAGGGTTTTATTGTCCAGATTACACTGATACATTCCAAACAAGATAGGTTTGCAGTTTGCTTCACACCATTCTTTCCCCTTGTCCACTGTCGGATTGAAGTCTGTTTTTCGGTATTTTATAAACTGCATATCTCCTTTTTCATCCAAGAAAGGGAATACCAGAATATTCTCATGTTTACTCTGAACCGTAATATGATATTTTTCTGCTGTAGCAGCAGTGATTTTTCTGCTTTCCAGATATGCAACAGCTTCCGGCTTAGGCTTTATAGGCTCCATCTTCTTAAACTGCCGAAATCTTTTCTGTTTTCCAGTTCGGTAATACGCATCTATGTCTTTTCCTAAACTGAAATAATCAAAGTCTCTGGCAAGCGTAACCATATTCCCCGAAACAGAACAGGAGGACCTGAGACATTTAAACTGTCCGGTAACCAAGCTAATAGAAAATGTCCCTTTGTCTCCATTTTTTCCGCCTCTGCAATACGGGCAGGACAGAAGCTGAAGTTCATCCCCCCTCTGTTTAGATTGGATTCCAGCAGCTCTGACAAACTCATAGGCATCTTCTTTCTTAAATTCGTAATACCTCATTTAGTCCTCACTCCATAAATCAATAGGTTTCTCTGTCGTTTTTTCTGCTGTAATCTCAACACGCGGTTCTGGTTCTTTGGCATAGTCACGCCATCTACTATTAAAAAATGTGGATCCATACATGATATATCTTTCTGCTGTTCCATTTTCCTGTATCTCCGCTATGTATGAATTAATAGCTCCAAGAACAACCTTTTCTCCTGCTTCATACAATTCCTTTTTAGCCTTTTGTGTCACGGCCGATTTCCCCAGCTTCCGTGGATATGTTCTCCAGACTTTTTCGAAGAAATCATCATAATATTTTTTATTTATATTTTTATTTTCTTTTTTTATTTTCTTGTGTGTCATTTTGACCACCGGTTCCGGTGACATTTTGACCACTACCCCAGTGACATTTTGACCACCAGTGACATTTTCGCCACCAGTACACCATTGTTCATAATTCTTGTTAAACATTAATTCTGCGGTAACACCTCTCTGTTCAGAATTGATACAAATAATAATTCTGTCTTGCTGAAGTTTCTTTAATGCTCTCTTTACGGCTCTTAAATCACAATTCCCCCATCTGGCTATAAAAGATGCTGACAGTTTATGTGATTTTCTATGAAATCCAAATGTATAGCGGAAGATACAACTAATAACTTTTAATTCTGTCCCATTAAGTGAAAATTTATAAAGATTATCCAATATTTCATTTGCTACTGCTGTATAACCATTTTCAATCTGCGGATTTGCCACATTACCGTTCCTCCAATTCCTTCAACAACTCTCTTGCACTTTCCAGAGTTTTCAATGTATTTTCACCTCTATTCTCTAAAGTACGAATAAATTTTCGGATTTCCATTGTGTCTCCTGCTGCCGGAAGGTAGTAGCCTCCTGGACTCGTGGCGCTCGATAAGATTACTTTTCCTGATCTGCGCTCCATCTCAATCTGCTTCTGAAGCATTCGAACGCTGGAAAAATGGTATTTCGTAGCAAGATATTCTGGAGTTAATGCGTTTTCTTTGCCTGGCAACAGATGTTCATATATGTTCATAGGATCACCTCCATCATTCCGAAAGCTCGTCCATATACTGATCAACCTTACTGTAATTTATCAAATATGTACGGCCAACCCTTACCACTGCCCCAGATTCTTCTGCAATTCGTCTCATTGTGGAACGTCCCACTCCGTATCTCTCACAGGCTTGATCAATTCTGCCTGTTTTGGGATTGATTTTTGCTTCATTTCCAATATTTCTCGTATTCATAACTGTAAATCCTTTCTTTTGTATTGTTCATCTCGTGTTTCTGTGATATTATAGTATCATATATTTTTGTATTTTATTTACATATAATTTTACATTTTCGAGGTGATTATTAATGAAATATGTATCTGATTTACAATTATTTTCTCAAAAATTATGTGACCTCATGAAAAAAAGAGGCATGACTTATAAAAATAATCAGCCTGATCCAATACTGCTCTATAATGCGTTCTATCCTCATGACCAATTACAGATTATTGATCAAAATGGAAATGGGTTTGGTCGAAGTGAATATAGTGAAAAAACAAGAAAATTTGATAATTGGATTAAAGGAAAATCATATCCCAAGACCATTACAGACATGTTGCAATTATGCAATGCTTTGGATTGCGATCTTGATTACTTTTTTACAGATATGAACTGCACGACTCATGATTTACAATTTATTCAGGACAAAACTGGATTATCAGAAAACGCAATCAGTAATCTTATCTCTATTAATACATATAATAAATATTTTCCTGGTTGCAATGATGATAAGTTGGCATTATTAAATCTAATTTTACAAGATTCCCATGAAAAAGAAGCTTTTTCTTCTTTATTGGATTTGCTTGTTAGTTTTTGCAGATTTACGGTTCCTGCCGAATCTAATCAATTATATACTGTAGATTCTAATGGAATTACAGGATTTCAATACCGTAAATCACTATCTGGAGAAGGAATCTCATACAACCCTTTACAAGTCCATTTTCATATTCAGGACATGGATAGTATGTATTATTTAAAAATATGGGATGCAATTCAACAGCTCAAAGAAACATATAAGAAGAATCAGACCTAAACATTTATTTACGCTTTCTTATTTAATCATGAATATCATCTGACATTTTTAATCGACTTTTTATAAATGAAAATCTATCCTCATACATAAAGTTCATATATAGGAAAGCTAAAAAAAGCACCCAATACCTCTCCTGATTCCCCTTAAGTAGCTCCGGTTATTTACCTTGTCTGCTTAAGAGGCATCATGTCATAGGCATTGAGTGTTTTATTGTGTGTTTGATATTCTGTTTTATATTGAAAAAGCAGCCTCTGTAGAGACTGCCTCTTTAGTGTTTTGACTATTTGTCTTTTATATTACGTAATTGTGTTACTTTAAAATACTTAAAATTCGGTATCTCCCATATAATATAGCATCATAACATCAACCTCCTTTTGTAGCTATTATACTATCAAATTTACAAATGTAAAGTTATTTTTCATTTTCTTCACAATTTTTTTGATCATAATATACAGAATAGCCTGCTCCAGGAAATATCCAGCCATTAAAATTTATACTTAATGCATCCGGTAAAGATTGTTCAATTTTATACTTAGCATCTGCTTCTCCTTGTCTATAATAAAATGCCGTATATGCAGATCCTCTCAACTCCCAGTTATTTTTTATTCTTATTCGGTGCACTAAATTTCGACATGGTAAGGTAATTTTGTAATTCTGCAATTTATCATACATAGGCACCCAATACTCATATTCTATATGTACATCATTCTTTTTAATCTTTCCTAGATCTTTTTCAATTTTCACTTTATAATCATAGAAATTAGATTCTTCTTGTTTATCTATTCTCTCGATTTTCACAAGGTTTTTAGTTTCTACCTCCTGTCTATTTATTGTCAATTTTTTCAGATTAAAGCTATCTTGTGTATCTTTTAACGCATAAGATTTTGTTTTAAATCTAATTTCATTTTTTTCTCCCTCTTTGTTAATAATACGATAATCTATAGTTGCATTTATACGAATCATTTCTTTCTCTTCATCTGGATATACTGTATATTCAGCCCGATGATAATCATAATATTTTCCCTTAGCTAACTGCAACAGCTGATCTTCATAGCTATATATAGTATCTTTCTTCAGTTCTTCTTTACTCATTGTATTTCCAATAAGATATGATGATATGAGATTTTTGAAATTCACTAAATTTTCTTCTGAATATGCGCTAAATGGAAAATCTTCATTCAATATATTTTTCATAGAATCCTGAAAAAAGTTTTTTAATGTGCTTATTTCTATCAAAAGCGATATTATGCCTGCAACAAGTATTGTTGTCCCAGCATTACTAGCAGTATCCCTTCCCCATGCTTCCCACCATATATACGGTTTTTTAAATGGGATATTTGCCAATGCAATAAGACAAATCCCTCCCAACTCAAACAATGCTATCACAGCTATTGAACCAATTCTATAACTTATTTTTCTTTTCTTCATACTCTTCTCCCATATATATTTTCTTTTTATAATACTTCCAATTCTGTTATAACACAATAGATTACAATTCGACATTTTTCGACAAATCAAAGTCACATCCTCACGTAAAAAGAGCCGGAACCTGTTACAGCTCCAGCCCTTCACTTTAATCTTCAAAATATCTTTTACGGGTAATGCTTCTAAAAAATTCATCCTTACTTTTCAGACTTTCTCTTCCATCTTGCCTGTACATATTCTTCTACACGTGACACCAGCTCCTTTGCCGTCTCAATCTGCTCCTCAGCCTCTTCTCTGGTTGCTATATAGAAATCATCATAATCACTGGCGTGACGTATTTCTTCTGATTCAACAATTTTCTTTCCAAGTTTTCTCGGAAAGATCTCCGTTTTCACATAATTCTTATTGAAATTCGCCAAAGCATCTTTATGCCTTTTATACGCATTACCATCCAGTGCATGCACAGCTGATATTGCATGGTAAATCCCATAATATGCCCGGTTATTCGCTCCACGGAACTCTTTGGCTGCTAAAAGGATTTCAGCTGCTTTGATGTCACTTTTAGAGGTTTCAATACGATACAATACCAAATCTTTCTGTGTTCCCTTTTCATTAGGCTGCATCAAATAATTTCACCCCTTCTTTCTTTACATTCGCATAAAACGGGTATACATCAACCCAGTTCTGGAAATGCTGTTGGCTTTTTGCTATCGGTTTAATATCAAGGTCATGATCCATGTTGAAGTCAAAAGTTTCTCCTGACAGTTCATGACGATACTGTTTAATATCCATGTCTGACAAGTCCAGGAGAATCATTATGTCTATATCAGAATCTGCCTTATAATCTCCTCTTGCATAGGATCCATATAAAATCACTGTCTTTAAATGACTTCCATATATCTTCCGTAATATTTCGGTATACTGATCTAACAGCATCTTTATCGTTACCGGCATAATGTTTTCTCCTTTCCTGCTTCAATGCTTTTTCTTTATTATAACCGAACCACCATATCTTTTCTATTGGTTTCTCACATTCTGTACCATCTAAATCACCATGCAGCAAAACATATCTATTGCGTTTTCATACCCCACAGTTTACCCCAATCTTTACCCCATAAACTGATTTTTACCCCACGAGCAAAACTTAATATGTGATAAACACTGACAAAAGCTTTTTTATAAATTTTTCCAGTAAAATCAAGGGTTTCGGGCTTTTTGAAAAGCTACATAATGGCACTAGATAAAAGCGGATGAAACGTTCCCCGTAAATTTATAAATTTTATTAACGAAGTCTAATCATTTCCCAAAATAATCCTGTCGGCCGTTATTTTCTGTCGTATTCCGGAAAATTTCCGAAATATTACAGCCGTCTTTTTTCATCCTTAATCATGTCTCTGCTCTTTGTTATCATAGGTCTCACAGAATCTGGCAGCAAAAGACGGCGGCTCCTGATGAGCATACAGATGTGAAATATCACCAAAAGAACTCATACGGAAGGATGCGATTCCTTTTCTTCGCTCTTCCGTCACAATAGTGCTCACCGATGATGGCGCCGCACAGAAATTCTGCAGCATTACCAGTGGAGAAATGCTGAGAAGATAACTGATCAGCACACAGCTTACTCCGAAATGACAGAAAAATACAAGGGTATCCTCGTTGGCTTTTTCCGCTCTGTAGTAATGGCCCTCACGCACATAACCATGTTCTGCCAGAACTTTATCAAAATTCTGTGTGACCCAGTCATACTCTTCTTTCATTTTTCCTTCTCGCAGGATATCATTATCCCACCAGCGGTCAAAGCTGTAGAAATTCTCGATCTTTGTCCAGTCCTCAGGAAGCCAGTCCCAGGGAATGATCTTTTCTCCGTGCACATCCGGTCTTCTGATCTTCACATCAAATTCTCTGAGCCACTTGCATTCTGTGGCTGTTCTTCCGTTTTTCTTAAGTGTGCAGGATGCGGTATCCTTTGCTCTTCCAAGTGGCGAGACATAAAAATCCCTGACATCAAGAGCAGCGATCTTCTCGGAAAGGAATTCCGCCTCTTTCCAGCCCTTTTCGGTCAGGGAATCTATTGTGTAATCCGGGTCGCCATGTCGTATAAAAAGTAATTTCATCTTTCTGATATCCTCCATTTTATAACCTGGATTTCCATTATATTCTTATTTTTTCAGTTGTCAATTCCTGATGTCCTCTGTGGCAGATCTTTTTAAGCCTGATCTGCAGCATTTTCTTTTACAGATTCCTGCTGTTCTCTCAGCTCATGAACTGCTCTCTTCAGTGCCTGAAAGCTCTCTTCACTGATAATATGCTCAATCCTGCAGGCATCATGAAGTGCTGTTTTTTCGTGCACTCCCAGCATCATCAGCCAGGATGAAATCAGCTGGTGGCGTTCGTATACTTTGTCTGCGATCTTATGTCCTTCTTCTGTCAGGCGGATATCTCCGTTATCTGCTACTGTGATGAGATTTTTCTGGCGGAGATTCTTCATGGCAACGCTGACACTTGGTTTCTTAAAGCCCATTTCTGCCGCAATATCCACGGCTCTTACAAGCGAACTCCTATTTCCAAGAATCAGGATCGTCTCCAGATAATCTTCCGATGATTCATTTGATCTCATTCTGTTTACACCTCCCTCGGTTTGTTAAAACTAACCAAGTTAATCATAGCATACTTTGAGCAAATGAGCAATGGTTTTCACAGAAAAAAAGCCTGACAGCTCAAAGCTGCCAGGTCTTTACTGCTTTCTGCTTATTTCTTCTGCAACTGCCAGGAAACTCTGACAGGAACAGATCTTCAGCATCCTGAAAATTTCCATAAACTTTTCTTTTGAATAATCTCCTCTGAGCAGTTCACTGTATCCCTGTAATTTCGTCTCTGCCAGAATATGTACCAGATCACTATCCACTTCTTTTCCACATTTTTTCTGAAGATTTTCCCGGAGGAACTGTTCCATTCTTATACAGGTATCTTCCCGGAAATTGTCATATCGAGTTCCTTCCGCTCCATCCATAAGGATTCTTGCGATATCCCGGTTTTCCCAGATAAATTCCATAAGAATTCTGTCATATTCTTCTGGCTGCAGCTGTTTTTCCCGATTGGAAAAATCTCCGGTAAGCTCTTTGAGCTTTTCCACCGTTTCTTTCACAATCTCCTCAAAAAGAGCTGCTTTGCTTTCAAAAAAGAAATATAGTGCTCCCGTAGTCACATCTGCCTTTTTGCAGATCGCACGAAGAGAAGCCTTCAGAAATCCCCTGTCTCTGAATTCTTCCTTTCCCGCTTCCAGAAGTCTGCTCCGCACAGCATTTTCTGTTTTTTCCATATTGTACGCACTCCATAATTTTTCCTGTTTTATCCGCATACAGGAAAACTCCGCTTGTTTCTGACCAGCTGTTAATTTTTTAGCAATCTGATCTCACTGGTATTTTACCGTAAATTACTCAAAAAAGAAAGTACTGATACATAAAATATTTGACTCAAATCAGTGAAGCATCATCGGAGAATCCCCACGATCTGTGACGATCTCATAACCAACCGACTCCACACGTCTGGAAAGGCATCCCCTGCATTCCGCAGCTTCCTCTCCTGTGCAGATCTTGTTATCGTAAAGTTCATACTGTTTACGGTTCTTCACCGGGGAAAGATTTGGCATTACTACATTGGCACCTGCCTGAAAACCTTTTTCCCTGCCTCTCGGGTCCAGAGTTCCCAGAGCTGTGGTTGCCGGAAGAAGTACCTGTGGCAGCATGATCCGGATGACAGACAAAAGAAACAGTGTCAGATCCACACTTCCCGCAGGTTCCTCTGCAAATTTCGTATCATGGTGGGGAATAAACGGTCCGATTCCCACCATATGAGGGTTCAGCTCTTTCAGAAAAACAAGATCATCCGCCAGATATTCCATCGTCTGCCCCGGAGCCCCTACCATAAAACCTGCTCCGATCTGATATCCAAGCTCCTTCAGATCATAAAGACATTGTTTCCGGTTTGCAGAACTTAAATTTTCCGGATGGAGGTAACGGTAATGTTCTTCATTGGCTGTCTCATGACGGAGTAAATAACGGTCTGCCCCGGCTTCTTTAAACTTCTGATAACTTTCTTTTGATTTCTCCCCAATAGACAGTGTAATGGCACAGTCCGGATATCCCTGTCTGATGGACTGGATGATGTCCACCATTCGATCATCATTAAACCATGGATCTTCTCCTCCCTGCAGCACAAATGTCCGAAAGCCCAGCTCATGCCCGTTTTCACAGCACATAAGGATTTCTTCTTTTGTAAGGCGGTAACGGCTGACATTCTTGTTTGAACGGCGGATTCCGCAGTAATAGCAGTCATTCCTGCAGTAATTGGTAAATTCGATCAGACCTCGTGTATATATTTTATTTCCAAAATATTTCTTCTGGATACGGACAGCTTCTTCCCGAAGCAGACGAACCGAATCCGGATCCTGATATAAGTGCAGAAGTTCCGGATATTCTTCCCTTGTCAGCTGTCCCTCTTTTATAAATTTTTCAACGATCCCCATACTTTATCTGCCCTTCTCTTTTATTTACAGAATTATCTATAGAAAATATTTTATCATAAAAAATCTGAACATTCTATAAAAAGAACAGCTTTTGCAAAAACAATCAAAGTGTCAGGAATAAAAAAACAGATACTGCACAGTACGGGTATACTTGCAATATCTGTTTTTACGGGATATTCGGATTTTATTTGATCAGATCTTTTACAACCTCACCGGCAATGATCAGTCCTACTACGGATGGCACGAAAGCGTTGCTTCCCGGTACCTGACGACGCTGGGTACATTTTCTTTTCGTTCCAGGAGGACAGATGCAGTGAGATTTACAACTGATCGCCATGTCATCAATAGGAGTCATTGGTTTTTCCTGTGAATAAACAACTTTCAGCTTTTTAATTCCACGTTTTTTCAATTCGCGACGCATAACCTTTGCCAGCGGGCAGACAGATGTCTTATAAATATCTGTCACCATAAAACCGGTAGGATCCATCTTATTTCCGGCGCCCATAGAGCTGATGATCGGTGTTCCTGAAGCCTTTGCCTGCTCTACAAGCATCAGTTTTCCAGTTACAGTATCAATCGCATCGACCACATAATCATACTGGAAAAAATCAAAGGAATCTGCTGTCTCCGGCACATAGAACGTCTTGTGAATATTTACAACTGCATCCGGATTGATTTCAAGGATACGGTCTCTGGCCACATCAACTTTATATTTTCCTACAGTCTTTCTTGTCGCATAAATCTGGCGATTGATATTGGTAAGGCATACTTTGTCATCATCGATCAGATCCAGTGTTCCAACACCGCTTCTTACCAGGGCTTCTACCGTATATCCGCCTACACCGCCAATTCCAAATACTGCAACTCTGGAATTTTTCAGCTTTTCCATTCCTTCTTTTCCAATTAATAATTCTGTTCTTGAAAACTGATTCAGCATTTTCTGATTTCTCCTTATATTCTTTCCATGTATATTGTACCGACAACAAAGTCCCCCTCCACAACTTATTGCTTTCCACAATAGAAGCAGGGGACTTACTTGATTCAGTTAATCGGACAAAATAATTCGTTTTATAACTGTCAGGATTCTATCATGGGAAAATAACCTTGTCAATATCCCTACCAACACACTAGGAATATTTTCCCATTTCTGTCAATAAATCTTATGGCACAAAAAAAGATTCCCGAAAATAGGAATCTTACTGATACTGCGGGTAGCCGGACTTGAACCGGCACGGAGTTGCCCCCGAGAGATTTTAAGTCTCTTGTGTCTGCCTATTCCACCATACCCGCATATTCAATTAAATTGTTCAAAAATGGGGCCTATAGGGCTCGAACCTATGACCCTCTGCTTGTAAGGCAGATGCTCTCCCAGCTGAGCTAAGACCCCAAATATGAACGACCCAGAAGAGACTCGAACTCTCGACCTCCGCCGTGACAGGGCGGCGCTCTAACCAACTGAGCCACTGGGCCATGCAAAATATAAAACTTATAAAATGGACCTTCGGGGACTCGAACCCAGGACCGACCGGTTATGAGCCGGTTGCTCTAACCAACTGAGCTAAAGGTCCAAAAAGCCGATGATCGGACTCGAACCGATAACCTGCTGATTACAAATCAGCTGCTCTGCCAATTGAGCCACATCGGCGTATTAAACACCAAATGTTGAATCGAGTCAAATGAATATCCAATTTAGTTTTAAGTGACTCCAAGGGGATTTGAACCCCTGTTACCGCCGTGAAAGGGCGGTGTCTTAACCGCTTGACCATGGAGCCATATTTCTTATTTATTTTTCGCTGTTTCGTATTTCCCTCAGCGACGAGTTAAATAATACCATACCTTTTTCATAATTGCAAGCTTTTTTTTGAAAAATTTCAATTTTTTTTACAAAGCCGTAAAACAGGCCGAAAACCCTTGTAAAATAAGGCTTTCCGAGGGTTCTCATTCTCTCTCTGAAGCATTGTCCTAAAAATTCTTTTCTGTTTTTTTCCAACATTGACATTATTTTTCCGCTGTATATAATTGAAAGTGTAGCGGCCCCAGAGACCATTGTAATCCGGAGGAAATAAACATCAAACCAATGTACGTCGGACAATTTACTCCGATGAGCCGGATTTGATGCAGTTTTTTCCTGAACAACTATAGTCGGCCGCTGAAAATTCATATGAAAGGATGATATTAATAATGAAAGTTTTATTACTGAACGGCAGTCCGCGAAAAGAAGGCTGCACCTATACAGCACTTACAGAAATCGCAGAAACCTTAAAGAAAAATGGAGTGGAGGCAGAAATTTTCCAGGCTGGCGATCCTTCCCCGGAGAACGTTGCTGCCGCAGCAGCCATTATGAAAGAGGCTGATGCCCTTGTTGTCGGCTCTCCGGTTTACTGGGCTTCTCCTTCCGGTCAGATCATTGAATTCATGGATAAATTCGCTTCCAAGGCCGGAAAAGATATGATCCACAAACCAGCCGCAGCAGTCGCTTCCGCAAGACGTGCCGGTACTACTGCAACTCTGGATGTACTGATCAAATATTTCACCTACCATCAGATGCCGGTTGTATCCGGAAACTACTGGCCAATGGTTCACGGTAACACCCCGGATGACGTCAAAAAAGACGCTGAGGGCCTTCAGATCATGCGTACAGTAGGCAATAATATGGCATGGCTCTTAAAATGCATTGAAGCCGGTAAAAAGGCAGGTATTGAGGCGCCTGAGACAGAGCCGAAGATTATGACAAATTTCATTCGATAAAGCGGGATTTTCCTCGGCAGGGTTGTGAAAAGCAATAAGCAGCGAATGGAGACTTGCCAGTTATAAGTTATACTAAAAAACGTGTAGGTATAAATGTTTGTTATTTATATCTACACGTTTTTTATAATTGTTATCTTGTCCTGAATTTTTATCAGAAAACTTGTCTCTATTTTTTAGATATGATATATATAAAAAACCTGTAAACTTCACGTTTACAGGAAATAAAAAAGCTCCCCCTGTTGGACTCGAACCAACGACACTGCGGTTAACAGCCGCATGCTCTACCGACTGAGCTAAGGAGGAATATTT